>SOJS01000071.1 GCA_004376435.1 Dehalococcoidia bacterium | reverse complement strand
TTGGTGGAGACTATCTGGTAGTAGGCGGCTTTGGCTTAGGTATGCTGGTCGCCCAAGTTATGGCGGCGCTGGCAGCGGTAATTGGACATATCTGGCCGGTATTTCTTAGATTTCACGGGGGCAGGGGCGTTGCCACCTTCTTCGGCGGACTAATAGCTTTGTGCCCGGTGGCAGCACTATTTGGCGGTGGGGTTTTGATTATCGGGGCTGGCTTAACCAAGTATGCATCACTGGGCTCTATCGCCGGCGCAGTAGGCACCTATACCATATTAGTGCCCCTCACCATTCTGAGCGGATTTCCCATTGAATATTTGTTTTATGCTTTAGCCGGAGTAATAATAGTTTTTGTTATGCACCAGGATAATATTGCCAGGTTGCTATCGGGCAAAGAGCGCAAGCTGGGTGATAAGGCTGAAACAGAGGATTTACCCCCGTCTACTGGTTCTGAAAATCAACATTTACCGGGACACCAAACGGAGAGCACAGGGTAAGATATGCCCAGGATTGCCATTATTGGTACCACTACCTGGGGGATAACCCTGGGGGTGGTGTTGGCCCGTAAGGGGCTATCGGTCAGGCTGTGGGCACGGACAGAACAAGAAGCCGTTGACCTGACAAATGCCAGATACAATCCAGACCTATTCTCTGGTATTATCCTTCCTCCTCAGCTATCGTTTACCAGCGTTTTAAGTGAAGCCCTGGCTGAGGCAAAGGCAGTAATTCTGGCTGTGCCGTCACAGACTATGCGGCAGAATACAAAATTGGTTACCGAACACCTTGACAAGTCAATGCTGGTAGTGAGTGCCGCCAAGGGTCTGGAGATTGGCAGCAATAAGCGTATGTCACAGGTAATTGAAGAGGAAATAGAGCCTGATTTTCGGTCTAATGTTTGTGTGCTTTCCGGACCTAATCTGTCCCGAGAGATTCTCCACGACTTACCAGCGGTTACGGTGGTGGCTGCCTGGGATGAGGCTGTAGCCAAAAAAGCTCAGAAGCTATTAAATACCCCTAAACTTTGTGTATATACCAATACCGATGTCATCGGTGTAGAGCTGGGGGGTGCATTAAAGAATATCATTGCCCTCGGCGCTGGCATGGCTGATGGGCTGGGCTATGGAGATAATGCCAAGGCAGCCTTTGTCACCCGGGGTCTAACCGAGATAACTGCTCTCGGGGTTGCTCTTGGGGCAAATCCATTGACCTTTTCCGGGTTAGCTGGTTTAGGTGATTTAATTGCTACCTGTGCCAGCCCGTTAAGTCGTAACCGCTATGTTGGAGTGGAGTTAACCAAGGGGCGCCCGCTCGAGGAGATAATAGCCTCAATGAATACTGTGGCTGAGGGGGTGGGTACTACTATCGCTGCTTGGAATCTAGCCCAGGAGCTTGGGCTGGAGATGCCTATTGCCGAGAAGATTTACCAGGTACTTTATGTCGGGCTTGACCCTCGTCAGGCAGCGGCTGAGCTGATGGCGGCTGAGACTAAACATGAGTTAGTCGGTCGAAAGTGGAAGCTGTTCTCCCTGTTTAGACGCCGAAGGTCTTCCTGACCCAGAAAAATCAAAGATTCGGCTGGGAATGGAGCAGCCCCTTCCATTTTTCCGGCGGTGGCATATTAGCTGGGCTTAAGCTGTTAGCCAACTCCTGTAATAACTGGCGCTGCTCTTTTGTTAGCGAATCAGGGGTAACTACGAATAGCGTCACCAACTGGTCGCCGCACCCGCTTCTATGGAGATGGGGAATCCCCTGACCTTTGAGCCGGAAGACTTTACCCGTTTGGCTGCTAGCCGGAATCTTGAGCTTGGTTTTACCATCCAGGGTCGGCACCTCTACCTCAGCACCAAGGGCAGCTTGGACGAAGTTGATTGGTAACTCAAAGAGGATGTTGTCACCATCTCGTAGGAAAAACTTGTGCTGTTTTATTGACAGGGTGATGTAGAGATTACCTGATGGGCCGCCCCTTGCTCCGATATGACCTTCGCCGCTGAGGCGTATTTGAGAGCTGTCGTCAACCCCGGCTGGGATTTTAACTGAAATACTACGCTGAAGCTTCTCCTTACCTGTGCCCCGGCATCGGGGGCAGGGCTCAGTAATAATTCTGCCCTCACCGTGGCACTGGCTACAGGTGGTAACATTTGTGAAACGACCAAAGATGGTCTGCTGGACTCGGCGCACCTGCCCGGTGCCATTGCAGTTGGGGCATCGGCTGGGCTGACTACCTGGCTTGCAGCCAATACCTTGGCACAGGGAGCAGCTCTCAATGCGTGAGATATTTATTTCCTTTTCGCAGCCAAAGGCTGCCTCCTCAAAGGTGATAGTAATCCCGTAGTGCAGGTCAGCACCGCGCTGTGGAGCCTGGCGGGTGGCGGTAGTTGCTCCACCAAAGAAGGCTTCAAAGATGTCACCGAAGCCACCGAAGCCAAATCCCTCAAACCCACCGCCGAAAATACCTTCAGCGCCACCGTGTCCAAAGCGGTCATAGGCAGCCCGCTTGTCAGGATCAGAGAGCACTTCATAGGCCTCATTTACCTCTTTAAACCTCTCCCCAGCCTTATCCTCACGGTTGTGGTCGGGGTGATGCTTAAAAGCCAGCCTCCTAAATGCCCTCTTTATTTCCTCATCGGTAGCATTCCTGCCTATACCGAGGACTTCATAGTAATCACGCTTGGTTGCCATATCTTTAACTCTCGCCTAGACCTCGCGGAACTCACCCTCTACTGTGCCTTCTCCTTCTTCTTTTTTGCCCGGGGGTGGCTCTTCACCCGGAGCCTCACCACCTGGGGGAGGTGGCTGCTGCCCGT
>SOJS01000066.1 GCA_004376435.1 Dehalococcoidia bacterium | reverse complement strand
ATGGCATCATTTCTGGCTTTTTTCCTTGTCTTTCTGGTAATAACGGTCTGCATCAGGTGCTTGGCGGCTACTGTGGACAGACGCTCATCGCGGAAATCCACCGGCACCTGGCAATAGCGGCACAGTCTCTGGGTAAAGGCTTTTACCTTCTCCGCCTGCTTGCCCAGACTACCATCCATAGAGCGGGGCAGGCCGACTATAATCTGCTTGACCTGGTGCTGGTTAACAATATCGGTAATCGCCTCTATATCGCGGCGCTCATCGCGGCAGTTGATAATAGTCAGCGGGCTGGCTAATACCCCATCGGGGTCACTGATGGCAACCCCGATTCTCCTGTCGCCAACATCAAGTCCTAAACTGCGCGTTATCTATTGCCTCCAGCTACGGATTTTTGTATCACGCTTTTTACCAGCTTGAGGGCTTTATCCAGTTTATCCTTATCCCTGCCCCCAGCCTGGGCAAAACTGGCTTTGCCGCCGCCACTGCCGCCAGTCACCCCGGCGACCTGCTTTATTATCTCGCCGGCATGATAACCCCTTGCCACCAGGTCCGGGGTTACCGCTGCCAAAAAAAGCGGCTTATTTTCATAAACCGTGCCCAGCACCACCACCGCACTCCTTAATTTTTCCCGCAGCCGGTCGCCCATCTCCCGCAAAGCCGCCACCGGCAGGGAAGGTGTCCTGGCTGATAGCACCGTTACCCCACTGACCACCTCTGCCTGAGACAATAGCGACTCGGCTATCCTCAGCGAAAGCTCCCGCTCCAGAGACAGGGCTCGCTTGCGTTCTTTACCCAGCTCGGCAACCAGACCGTGCACCTTACCCGGGACACCGTCCAGCTCAGCTTCCAGATAGCGGGCAGTCTGGCTTAAATCGGCTAGACGTTTATCAATAAATTCCTCCGCCCCCCGCCCGCTAACCGCTTCAATACGCCTCAGCCCGGCACCGATGCTGCTCTCGCCGATAATATAAAAGGCGCCAATCTCACCGGTTGAACTGACATGAGTACCGCCGCAAAGCTCGGCGCTGATTGACGGCTTACCGATTCTCAACACCCGAACCGTGTCGCCATACTTTTCATCAAACAGGGCTATCGCCCCCTTGGCAATCGCCTTTTTATAGGGGAGCTCCTCATCATATACCACCAGGTTATCACGAATCTTCTCGCTGACGATATGCTGTACCTTCTTTATCTCCGCCTCGGTCATGGCAACCAGATGGGAGAGGTCAAATCTGAGCCGCTCCGGGGCAACCAGTGAACCCCTCTGCTGGACATGCTCACCCAATACCTGACGGAGGGCAAACTGAAGCAGGTGGGTGGCGGTGTGGTTGCGGGCGATATCAAGCCGCCGCTCCTCATCAACAATAGCCTCCACCATATCACCAGCAGAAAAATGCCCTTCAGCAACATAGCCCCGGTGGAGAATAACATCAGCCGGCAGGCGAACAGTATCGGTCACCACAAATTTGCCTGATGAGCTTTTTATCTGCCCGCTATCGCCAGCCTGCCCCCCCATCTCGCCGTAGAAGGGGGTAGCCTCTAGAATCAGGCCGGCTTTCTGCCCCTCCCCCACCCTTGCCACCGGTTTATTACCAACTAAGATACTGATAATAGCCGACTTATTTTTCAGGTTTTGATAGCCAACAAAGGTGGTTGCCTTAAGATTAAGCCCTGCCGGTAAGCCGACCTCTTCACCTAATTCAAACTTATGAGCCTGTCTGGCTCTTTCCCGCTGCTTCTCCATCTCTTTCTCAAAGCCGTCCAAGTCCACAGAAAAGCCACGCCCGGCGGTAATCTCAACAGTTAGCTCTACCGGGAAGCCATAGGTGTCATAGAGATTGAATGCCTCTACGCCAGAGATTTTATTTTTCCCCTTGCTGGCGGCTTTCTCCATAATGCCGTCCAGCAGCTCCAGCCCGGTGGTGAGCGTCTGCTCGAATTTCTCCTCCTCAACCCGGGTCACCTTCAGTATAAAATCTCGCCGCTTCACCAGCTCAGGGTAGATATGCCCCATCTGCTGGATAGTAGTCTCGGCTGTCTTTACCAGAAAAGGCTTGTCCAGCCCCAACCTCCGGCCGAGAAGGGCGGCGCGGCGCAGCAGTCGGCGCAGCACATAGCCAGCGCCTTCGTTGTCGGGGATTACCCCATCAGCAATAAGAAAGGCAACGCCACGGCTGTGCTCGGCTATTATCCGCATATTATTATCATTATCATTATCGGCGCCGTATTTCCTGCCTGTTAGGGCGGCGATACACTCCAGCAAAGGGGTAAAGAGGTCAGTCTCATAAACAGAGGTCTTGCCCTGCATAATGGCCGCTGTCCTCTCCAGCCCCATGCCGGTATCAATATTGGGCTTGGGTAGTAGTATCCGTTTGCTTTCTCTATCCTGATTATACTGGGTGAATACCAGATTCCAGACCTCGGAGAAGCGGCCACAATCACAGCCAGGGGCGCAGGAAGGCCGACCACAGCCAACCCCCTCCCCCAAGTCATAGAGGATTTCACTGCACGGACCGCAGGGCCCGGAGTCACCGGCCGGACCCCAGAAGTTCTCCTTCTCGCCAAATCTCAATATCCTGCCCTCGGCAACACCCAGCTTCCGCCAGCAGCTAAAGGCATCATCGTCATCAACAAAGATAGTTATCCACAGGCGCTCCGCTGGCAGCCCCAGACGCCGGGTAACAAACTGCCACGCCCAGCTAATTGCCTCTGCCTTAAAGTAGTCGCCAACACTGAAATTGCCCAGCATCTCAAAGAAGGTGAGGTGGCAGGGGTCACCCACGGCATCAATATCAGTGGCGCGGAAGCACTTCTGGCAAGATACCAGACGGGGGCTGGGCGGCAACTCCTCGCCGAGAAAGTAAGGCTTAAACGGCACCATGCCGGCACTGGTGAGGAGCAGGGTGGGGTCACCCTTGGGTATTAAAGAGGAACTGGGGATAACCTGATGTCCTTTTTCCCTAAAGAAGGCTAAAAATGCTGCCCGTATTTGGTCACTGGTCACTTACTGCTCTCCATATATAAAGACACCGCCATATCTTTACCTACGATTTTAGTTTAAGCGCTAGCGGCTGTCAACGAAGCCTTCAGCGCCGCTGGCATAGCTCAGCCACCAGCAAGTTGAGAGCCAGCTCGCCATTATATTTTCCTGTCTTAATTGCCAGGTCAGTCTCCAGAAGTTTACGGTAAATATCCATAATCTGCCCCATCGGGTAGCGGCCAGCCTGCCCCAGCACCTTGCGCAGGGCAAACTCTGAGGTCAGCCCCAATCCATCCTGAATCTCAGCTTCTGATTTTCGCTGACCCATCATCTCCTTGGCCAGCACTATCATCCGCACCTGCCGTGATAGCATAACCAGCAAATAGGCGGAGGCAGCCCCACTCTCCAGCAACCGCCCCAGCGACTGTTCCGCCACCCCCACCCTGGACTCCAGGATAGCATCAACCATAGCGAAGACATTAGCCTCCTGGGAAAAGCTTACCAGCCCCTTAACATCAGCCGCCTCAATACGCCGCCCCAAGGTAAAGAGAGCCAGCTTGCTAATTTCGTTAGCCATCGTCCACAGGTTGCCGCCGATAAGCTTAGCCAGCAGGTTTACCGCCTCAGGGGATATGCTCGCTCCTTCCTGCTTCACCTGCTGTTTAATCCACTGCCGCAGCGCCTCATTCCTGAGCAGGGGAAAGTTTTTTACCTTTGCCTTAGTCGAAAGCTCCCTAAGCAGGGAGTTGCCACTTTTCAGCCGACCATCTACCAGCACCAGAGTGGTGCTTTCAGGTATTGTGGGGATATAGGCGGCAAATGATTTATAATCGTTGGCGGCTGTTTTTACCCTCTGGCGGGACTTGTTTTTAGGCTCAAAGCGCACCAGCAGACCATTAACAATGACCAGACGCTTCTCTGCCAGAAAGGGCGCTGTCTCACAGGTAGTTTTCAGCTGGTCTAACGAAAGCTGGTGGCCATCAAGGGTAGTGGTATTGGTCGCCAGCAGTGTCTGGTCGCCCATGCCCCTTTTTATTTCCTCAAGCACCTGACGTCGGGAGAAATCATCCTGACCCAGCAGTATATAGAGCACAGCTTACCCCTTAACTTAAGTCTTACCCATTTTAGCACAGAGCAGGTTTTTCTGGCGGCTTAAAAGGGTAATCTGTTGAAGAATGGTTTTTTTAAGAGTAAAATAAACAGAGAATAGGAAATTCCCGCCGTCGCCAGAGCCAAAGGAGGGACATGATGGCAGAAAAATCCAGCGAAATAACCAAGCTAGTTAATATTGCCACCGACATGGAGCTTGCCACCGAGTTAAGGACTAAAGCCATGGAACAGCTCGGCAACCTGGGCACCCATGAAGCACTGCTCGCCCTGCTTGATTTAGCCGCCAATACCGCTTTAATCCGTGAAGAAAGGGAGCTTGCCCTCAAATATGCCCGTGAAATAATAAGGTCAGGAGATTAGTCACTTCAGCCTGATAAAAGGGGCAGGGTTAGAATAATGACGGTTGATATTGGCATTATAGGACTGCCCAAAAGCAGCAAGACCACTATCTTCAATGGTCTTGTCCGAGGTAAAGCTGATACTGGAGGTTACACCAAAGGTCTCGCCCCCCACATTGGAATCGCCAAGGTTCCCGAGCCTCGCCTCAAGGTACTAGCTGATATACTCAAGCCCAAGCGAGTTGTCCCCGCCGAGGTAAGGTATATTGACATCGGCGCCTCGGTCAAGGAGCTGGTCAAGGACGAGGCTATCAGCGGTCAACTCTTAAACCAGATTTGCAACGCCGATGCTCTGATTAATGTCGTCCGTGCCTTTGCTGATGACAGTATCGCCCACCCTAGCGGCAGTCTGGATGTCGGTCGGGATATTGCCGCCATGGGTCTAGAACTTACCTTCTCCGACCTGACTATTATTGAGAGAAGGCTGAAGAGAATAGAGACATCCTTAAAAGGCGCCAAACCGCCAGAGCGCCCAGGCTTTCTCCAGGAGCAAGAGCTACTGATGAAGATTAAGGCTGAACTGGAGAAGGATGTGCCCATCCGCCAGCTAAAGCTAACCGCTGACGAGGCTAAAATTATCGCCAACTACCAGTTTCTCACCGCCAAGCCACTGCTGATAGTGGTCAATATTGGCGAAGAACAGCTACCCCAGGCGGCATCGCTAGCCGATGAGCTAAATGCCAGCTACTCCCAGCCCCACTGCCGCCTTATTACCCTGTGCGGCAAGCTGGAAATGGAGCTGGGTCAGCTGGACAACAGCGCCGCCGAGGAGTTTCAGGCTGAATTTGGCATTCAGGAGTTGGGGCTGGAGCGCGTTATCAAGCTTTCCTACGAACTGCTGGGGTTGATCTCATTTGCCACCACTGTCTCCGATGAGGTCAGAGCCTGGTCGATTAAAAACGGCACCACTGCCCTTAAGGCAGCCGGTAAGATTCACTCTGATATGGAGAGGGGCTTTATTCGAGCCGAGGTAATTAGCTATGATGACCTGGTCAAGTGCGGCAGTCTAACCGAGGCACGCCAGAAGGGGCTTATCCGACTTGAGGGTAAGAGTTATATCGTTCAGGATGGCGATATTATCACCTTTCTCTTTAATATCTAGGCTTTGTGGATTTTTATCTCGTCTTCTGCCCTGACCACCCCTCCCCTAATTACCCTGGCAAATACCCCCTCCTTGGGCATAATGCATTTGCCTGTCTGGCGCAGAATAGCACAGCCGCTATGGCACTCCTTGCCAATCTGGGTAATCTCCAGAATAACCTCCCCGCCTACAGGCAGCTGCGTGCCCACCGCCAGCGAGGGCAGGTCTATCCCCTCACAGGTAAGGTTCTCGGCAAAATCACCCGGTCCGACATCAAAGCCCATCCCCCGCATCTTGGCAATACTCTCAACCGCCAGCAGGCTTACCTGCCGCTGAGTGCAGCAGTCGGCGTGGGCATCACCAACAAGACCATAATCTTCCCTGATAGTGCCCTCGGCGACAACCTTCTTTTTAGTACCCTTTTCCTTACTCTTACAGACAGCAATTATCTTAGCCATTACTCATTAAACTCCTTCCAATGGTGAAAACTACCCGCCGCCGATTATTACCGGCACCAGCTCCACCTCAAGGAACTCCTTGTCCTTATATTCATCACGGCGGGCAAGCTGGATAAGCTCCTCATGGGATTTTACCAAACGCTTCTCAACCACAACCATAACCTCATCACTATAGGTGAAGCGATGCTTTGCCTCCTCCAGTTCAAAGATATCCTCAGCCGGGTCTGCGGAGGGAGGTTTCATCTTTAATTTGGGTAACTGGAGCATGCTGCCATCTCCTTTCCCTTCTCTATAAACAACTATTTTAGCCAGTTGTCAAGCCCACTTTTCAATTGTCCCGCCACCAAGCACGCTGTCGCCAAGGTAAAAGACAACTGCCTGACCAGGGGTAATTGCCATCTGCGGCTCTTTAAACCTGGCCCCAACCCTACCCCCCTCCAAGGGGATTATCTCTGCCGCCGCCTCCTGGTGCCGGTATCTTATCTTAGCCCTGGCGGCTATAGGCTCACTTAAGCTGCCCTGGCTTATCCAGTTCAGCTCGCCGGCGATAAGCTCTTTGTGATATACCTCGTCTTTACTGCCAACCACAATGGCATTCCTTCCCGGAACAATGGCGGTAACATAAAGCGGCTCTCTGGCGGCTATACCCAGTCCCTTGCGCTGACCGACAGTATAGAAAGGGATTCCCCGGTGCTCACCCAACACCTCTCCCCGCCGATTCAATACCGGTCCTGACTTTACTGACCGGGGAAGACACTCCCGGACAAAGTCAGCATAATTATCATCAGGGATAAAGCAAATCTCCTGGCTCTCCACTTTAGTGGCTACGGGAAGCCCCAGCTTGCTGGCTATCCCCCTCACCTCCCCCTTGGTCAGACTGCCCAGCGGCATCAGGGTATGCTCTAGCTGAGGCTGGGTTAGTGTATAGAGGAAATAGGACTGGTCTTTATTTCGGTCAACCCCTTTCTTAAGAAGATAGCGGCTGCCATCTTTTTCCACCCTGGCATAGTGCCCACTGGCTACAAAGTCCGCTCCCAGCCCCCCAGCCCTCTTAAGCAGGACGTCAAACTTGAGGTACTGGTTGCACCTAATACAGGGGTTGGGCGTCCTCCCCAGGCTATACTGGCGGCAGAAATCGGCAATAACCTTTTCGGCAAAGATATCCCTGAAATCCAGCACATAGTGGGGAATGCCAAGGTTATAGGCTACCTTTTTGGCATCCTCAATGGCGTCAACCCCGCAGCAGCCGCCAAAGGCAGCCCCCTTATCTGGTGGCCAGACCTGCATGGTAATGCCGATGACCTGATAGCCCTCTTCTTTAAGAATAGCGGCGGCAACTGATGAGTCCACGCCGCCACTCATGGCCACCACTACCTTCTTCTCGCCCGGAGCGCAAACAGGGTCTTTTGCCATCCTAGTCACCTCCTATATTATAGAAAAGATATAGCCCGAAGCCAAAGCAGTGATACAGATGACTGCCAGATAGATAAGCAGGGTTTTACCACCGAACTCCTTCCTCAGAACCAGGATAGTCCCCCAGCTAGTAATTGGTCCCACCAGCAGCAGCACCATCCCAGCCCCAATATTCATCCCCTGCGAGATAAAGGCATCCACCATAGGTGGGCTGGCTGTAGAACAGATATACATCAAAAGTCCAAAGATAAGGCTGAATAGATAGCCAAAGCCGCCGCCAAGATAATCGCCGACAAACTTCCCCACCGGGGTAATGGCTACCACCAAAGCTGCCAGAACCAGACCCAAAAGTAGCTCGGGACCAATCCTCCTCACCATATCCACAAAGCCAAACTTAAAAGCGGAGAGCAACCTTCCTTTGATACTCCTCACCAATTCACCCGCAGCGGCATATCTATCAGCCTCTTTGCTAAAGGTCTCCTGGCAGTGAGGAGAGCAGAAGTAATAACTCCTACCCCTGTACTCCGTTTTGAGCGCCTTCTCCAAATTCACGCTCATTCCACAAACAGGGTCGGTCACAGTTTCCGCCGCCGTACCTTGAGGCGCAAGCCTGATCAGGCTGCCGATAATACCCATAATAAGTCCCATCAAAATCACGGCAAAGAATATAAAGGCGGTGAACTTTATGCCGAGCAGAGCATAACAGACCAGAAGAGCAGTTATCGAGGTAGCTGGCGTTGCCACCAGGAAGGCTAACACCGGCCCCAGCTTTGCCCCTTTCTGATGGAGGCTCACTGCCACCGGCAGGGAGCCCAGGCAACAGATGGGGAGAAGCATTCCGACAACAGTAGAGTAGAGAATTGGCTTTAGCCCCCGTCCGCCGAGGTGGCGCTCCACCCACCTGGTGGGGACAAATTCATGGACTAAACCACTAAGAGAGAAACCTATAGCCAGGAAGGGCAATACTTCAATAAGATAATCTTTAAGTATGATGAAAAACTGGGCTATCACCGCCTACCCTCTCTAAAACCTTGGTATGTTGCCGGCAGAACTCATAGCCGCTCTCAAGCTGGGCAAAGATAAGCTCCTCCTGCCAGTGGGCATTATAAAGGCGGCAGCCCTTATCCTGACAGAAGGGGTCGCCGAGCAGAGAGTAGAAAACCGCCTGCATGGCGTATCCCTTGGCGACCTCAGTCAGCCGCCTATCGCCATAATCAAGAAAGCTCCCCTTAAATCTTTCCTTAAGCTCGGTCAGGTCTCTGCCCAGCCTCTCATACTGCTGTTTGAGAAGATAATACTGCCTCGGTTTTGCCGGCGCCTCAATAAGCCCGCTCGTTGAGATAATGGAGGGAATACCATAAAGGCTCGTCCTCAGGTGGTATCTTTTGTTGCCCTCATCCCAGGTAGCAAAGAGGCGGTTGGTGAAGATGATATGGACAGAGTCAAGCCCTTCTTGCGGTATAATCTCGCCAAAAATCCCCTGTAGATAAAAGCCATCATAGATGACGCCGAAAGCTTTTGTCCTGCCTGAAATTCTCCTCTTTTCATACTCTATCTCACCAGGGAGGGGGACATGACCTGATACTATCTTCTTATCTATCTGCCCAATTTTGGTGGCGGCAATACTGGCGGCATATCTAAAGATTTTGTCCTCGGCAAGATTAGGGAGGGGGGTTGCCTTTATCTCAACTTCAGCTCTACCCATCTTCCGGGCTAAATAGCGGCTAATTTCCTCTACCGCCACTTCCCCACTAGCACCCTCATCATAGAGAATAACCTTCACTACTTACCAAAGTCCCTATTTTAATTTCTCCAAAACAACCCTAGCCGCCACCTCACCGGAAAGAAGCATCGCCCCGAAGGTTGGTCCCATCCTCGGCAGCCCGTAGGTGGTTGATACCGCCATGCCGGTGATAACCAGACCAGGGTAAACCTCACCGGTATGCTCAACAATCAGGTCCTCTGACCTCTCCACCCACATAGCACCGAAGCCCTTGGTCTTAATCAATCCTCTTTCCTCCAGTTTTTTCACCACCTGGGCATCATGGCCGGTGGCATCAATCACCACCGTCGATTCTATGGCTACCGGGTCAACACAGGTTATCTCCCTGGGCAGCGCCGAGATGGGTGTCCAGTTAATCACCACCCCATATACCCGCCCGTCCTCTCTCAAGACGAGGTCGTCAAAAGCCGTCATATTGGCAAATTTAACACCACTATCACAGGTAGCGGCGATAAGCTTGGAGCAGGCATGGGGACCATCAGTGACGAATAGACCGTGGCTGACCTCGATATAGGGGATGCCGAGCTCGTCCAGAACCCTCTCGCCGGGATGCCTCACCGTTATCTTGTTCATTAGATAACCGCCAATCCAGAAGCCGCCGCCAAGGTAGTTGTTTCTTTCCACAATAAGCACTTTCTTGCCGGCTTGAGCTAGCCTACGACCAGCCATCAGCCCGCTGGGGCCGGCGCCGACAATGATGCAGTCGCTCTCAACATATTCCTCAAACTGCTTGGCAAACTCAGCAACAATGGCACGGGTTATATCCTTTTCCGCCACGGGAACGAACTTCTCCATTTCTAACTCCTTTTAGATTTACTCAAGTAATCCTCAATTGCCGATTTAAGCGCTTCCTCGGCTAGAGCCGAGCAGTGCATC
>SOJS01000085.1 GCA_004376435.1 Dehalococcoidia bacterium | reverse complement strand
AGAAAGGCAACAACAATTATGCCCATGAGACCCAGGGCTACTGTAACCTCAATTAAACTAAAGCCCCTTTCACTTTTTAGCAAGACCAGCCTCCTATAAACTCATCTGACCATAGATAGAATACATAGCACCAAACATAGCTACGGCGATAAAACCAACCAGCAGACCGATAATAATCGTCATCACCGGCTGAATAAGCCCGACAGCGGAACCGGTTCTATCATCAGACTCGGCCTCATAGCTCTGGGCTACGGTGATTAGCGTGTTGTCCAGATTACCGGTTTCCTCACCAACTCCGGTCATCTGCACCATCAGGGGGAGGAAGTACTCCCTCTTTGCCATCGGCCGGGACAGGCCCTCACCCCTGATTAGCTCCTCCTGGACCTCGGTCAGTGCCTCAACCATAGCCTCATTAGTGCTGCCATGGATAACCATAGCCATGATTTCGGGCAGGGGTAAGCCAACCTTAAATAGCAGTGCCATGGTTCGGCAGGCACGGGAAAGCTCATTAAGGAGGAAAATACGCCCCAGCACCGGTAGGTTGAGCGATAGTTTATGCCAGCGGTATTTTCCCGCCGGCGTTCTGATATAAATCCAGGCTATAGTCACCGCGGCCAATATTGTTAGTATAAGATAAAGCCCGTACTGGCCAAGCCAGTCGGTAGCGGCGATAAGCATTCTGGTTGGTAAGGGCAGCTCAGCCCCGAAGGAAGTAAATAGGGAGATAAAGGTGGGCAGAACAAAGGTAACCAGCAAGATTATCACGACAAAGGCAACAATAACGACAATAATGGGGTAGGTCAGGGCATTTTTAATCTTTTTCTCGGTGATGACCCCCCGCTCTATATAATCAGCCATCTGCCGCAGCACCACCTCCAGATTACCGCCCTGCTCACCGGCGGCTATTGCCCGGTAGTAGACGGGAGTGAAAGCCTGTGGGTGTCTACTTAGTGCTATTGACAGTGATGTGCCACTGCGAATATCAGAGGCAACCTCACCAATTATCTTCTTTAGGGGGCGGTTGGTTACCTGGCTCTGCAGCAGTTCCAGTGAGGTAACAATATCGGTGCCCGACTCAAGGAGTAGAGCTAGCTGGCGGGAGAACATTATTATCTCCCTTGGCTTTATCCGGGAGAAGGCAGCAGTCAGCTTTTCCATATTGAAAAAGGGAATAATCTGCCTCAGGCTGACCACCTGATAGCCGCCATAGCTTAATAGGTTGGTTGCCACCTCTTCGCTGGTGGCTGACAGCTTGCCGGTAACCAGCCTTCTATCTTCTGTGTAGGCAACATAAGCGTATTCCATTTTACCCCCCGACCTTAGATTGAAGAAATGGCAGCACGCAGCACCTCTGAGGGGGTGGTAATGCCCTCTTTTACTTTACGCATGCCATCCTTCATCAGGGTTTCCATACCCTCCTTGATTGCCTGCGCCCGAATATCACTGTTGCTAGCATCATGAGCCACCATTGTCCTTATGCCGTCACTCATAGCCAGAATCTCAAAGATTCCTATTCGACCCCGGTAACCGGTATAGGTGCATGTCTTACAACCGGTACCATAAAGGAATTCAGTTTTCTTTTCCCCCATTTCCTGTTCGTAAGCCATCCGCTCCGTCAGCGGAGCCTCAATAGGGTGGGAGCAATCAGGGCAGATGCGGCGCACCATCCGCTGAGCAACGATGCCGATAACTGACGAGTTTACCAGGAACGGCTCTACTTTCAGGTCAAGGAGGCGAGAGATGACACCGGTGGCATCGTTGGCATGGATGGAAGAGAGCATCAGATGGCCGGTTAATGCTGCCTGAATGGCTATGTTGGCTGTTTCGGCATCGCGTATCTCACCGACCATGATTACATCAGGGTCAAGGCGGAGTATCGACCGCAGTCCGCTGGCAAAGGTAATGCCAGCCTGATTATTAATCTGAATCTGATTAATATCCTTAAACCGATACTCGGCCGGGTCTTCAATGGTAATGATGTTTTTGCCTACCTTATCCAGGGAATTGATTGAGGCATATAGGGTGGTAGTCTTGCCGGCTCCGGTAGGACCGCTAATTAAAATCATGCCGTAGGGAACCTTGAGCATAGCATTATACTTTTCCAGGCTTTCGGGCAGTAAACCAAGCCCCGACATTTCTATCAGAGCCAAGGATTTGTCCAGAAGGCGCAGTACTGCCATCTCACCGTGGACGGTAGGTGCAGAAGCCACGCGGACATCTATCTGCCTTCCCTTAGCCTTTGTTGAGAACTGACCATCCTGAGGACGGTGATGGTCGGCAATATTCATATCAGCCAGGATTTTAATTCGGGAGACCAGAGCCGAATGTATATTCGATGGCAGGGATATCATATCCTGAAGGGTGCCGTCAATGCGGTAGCGCACTCTTAGCCTGTCCTCTTCTGGCTCAATATGTATATCTGAAGAGCGGGCTTTAACTGCCTCATCAACAATCAGGTCAAGAGCCTTGGCTAGGGGAGCATCAACAGCGGCACTAACGGCCAGCCGCTCATCAATTAGCCCAGCGGTGGTAGAGATACTGGAAACCTGCTTTTCAATCTCACCATAGCCTTTATAATTGAAGTCAATGGCATCCCTGACCTCTTGGGAACTGGCGACAATAGGCTTAATTGTCATCTGGCTCTGGGCGGAGAAAGCCTCCAGGGCAAAGATATCAGTCGGGTCGGCCATAGCCACCTGTAGCGCCTTACCGGATATAGCCAGGGGTATGGCATTATACCTTCTGGCCATCACCTCAGGGATTAATTGTAGCACCTCAGGCTGGGGCGAAATTTTAATCATCTT
>SOJS01000077.1 GCA_004376435.1 Dehalococcoidia bacterium | reverse complement strand
GGCTCTCATAGATGTAAGCTGGTGCCAGTGGTGCCTGCCGGTCATAGACGCTGGCTGGTCCTCCAGAGAGGATAAATCCCTTGGGGTTTAGCTGGGCTATCTTTTCCCAGGGGGTGTCATGGGGGACCAGCTCACAATATACCTGGCACTCGCGCACCCGTCGGGCAATGAGCAGGCTATACTGCGAGCCAAAGTCAATGACGATTATCGCCTCACGCTTGGCTTCGGAGACAGCTTTCTTTGGCGGCGCCGGCAGCTCACCGGCGATCTCCTTGGCAATCTCCAGATAGGTGGAGACCTCAATATCGCCGCTGGTGGCTACCCGGTGGCTCTCTTTTGGGGCTTTTTTCGGTCTGGCTCTGTCCATTTATCAAAGATTACCACTGTGATATACTATCGTCAAGGGAGAATGGTGATTAAATCTTCTTTGGATATTAAGCATCAAATTGAGCTGGGCATTTCTGTTCTTGAAAGAGGAGGGCTGGTTGCCTTTCCCACTGATACCGTTTATGGGCTGGGGGCGGGGGCTAACATGCCTCAAGCAGTAGAGCGGGTTTACAAAGTAAAGGGAAGGCCGCTTAATATGGCACTGCCTTTACTTCTAGCCGATATAGCTCAGATAGGCGAGGTGGCTCAGTCAGTGCCGCTGCTTGCCTGGCGTCTGGCGGATAAATTTCTGCCCGGTGCTCTAACTATGGTTTTATATAAGTCAAGCTCTGTTTCTGATGTTATCACTGGCGGGGGCAGCAAGATAGCCGTCCGCATCCCCGCCCACCCAATCCCTGTCTCTCTTATCCGGGGTCTGGGGATGCCACTTATCGGCACCAGCGCCAATCTCAGCGGTAAGCCAAGCGCCCTGACCGCCGCTGAGGTGCTCTCTCAGTTTGGTGATAGGATAGAGCTGGTTATTGATGGCGGCCGCTGTTTGGGAGGCAGGGAATCTACCGTGGTTGATGTTACCGGTGAGATGCCGCTAATTTTGCGGGAGGGAGCTATATCTGTGGAAGAACTGAAAAAGGTATGCCGGGAGATAGTTTTTAAGCCGGGAGGCTTAGGATAATGCGTATTGCCATTGGCTGTGACCACCGTGGACTGGAGCTAAAGCAGTTTGTCATCAAGCAGGTTGCCGGCGGTGGGCATAGCTTTGAGGACTTTGGCAGTTATACCCCTGATGCGGTAGACTACCCTGATATTGCTCAGAAGGTGGCTGAGGCTGTGGCTGGGGGTGGTTTTGGGCGGGGTATTCTGGTGTGCGATACCGGCATTGGCATGTCCATTGTCGCCAACAAGGTTAAGGGGATAAGAGCCGCCCTGTGCTGTGATGCCTTCACCGCCCGTCGGGCTCGCCAGCATAATGATGCCAATATCCTCTGTCTCGGGACGGGGCAGGAGACGAGTGTGGCCGGTGAAATCGTTAATACCTTTCTTGCCACCGAGTTTGAGGGGGGAAGGCACCAGCGACGGCTAAATAAGATAAGGGCTATGGAAAACTAGCCTCGGGGGCTATTTGACAATAAATGGGGGCTATGCTATCTTGAGACAGTGGGCTGAAGGTGGGATTGCGGAGCTTTAATCCGTCCCCACGGGGACGGGTTTTTTAATTAGGGGTCAGGGCATGAGAAGCGATGTCGTTAAAAAAGGCATTGAGCGCGCACCACACCGAGCTCTACTTTATGCTGTTGGCTGTAGCCGGACTGATATAGACAAGCCCTTTATCGGTATTATCAACAGCTTTTCCGAGATTGTCCCCGGTCATATCCACCTGCGTGATATCGCCGAGGCAGTTAAGGCTGGGGTGCGCAGTGGTGGCGGTGCCCCCTTTGAGGTTAATACTATTGCCGTCTGTGATGGCATTGCCATGAATCACCCGGGGATGAAATATAGCCTGCCCAGCCGGGAACTGATTGCTGATTCGGTGGAGATAGTGGTCAGGGCTCATGGCTTTGATGGGCTGGTCTTCATCCCTAACTGCGACAAGGTAATCCCCGGCATGCTGATGGCGGCCGTCAGGCTGAATTTGCCGTCTATCTTTATCAGCGGTGGTCCTATGCTCGCTGGGCGTCTGGAAAGTAATGATGGGGTGAGTAAGGTTGACCTCAGTTCCGTCTTTGAGGCGGTGGGCAGGGTGGTCAAGGGGAGCATGAGTCGGCAGGAGCTGGCAGAACTGGAGGCGGTCGCCTGCCCCGGCTGTGGTAGCTGTGCCGGCATGTTCACCGCCAATACCATGAACTGCCTTACCGAGGCGATGGGAATGGGGCTGGCGGGTAACGGCACTATTCCTGCCGTTGATGCCCGACGGCTAAAGCTGGCTCGGGAGGCTGGTCGGCAGGTTATGAAACTGGTGGCGACTGATACCTGTCCCCGCGATATTATAAATAAAGAAGCTATCTATAATGCCTTTACCGTTGATATGGCGCTGGGTGGTAGCACCAATTCAGTGCTGCACCTTATGGCAGTAGCTCATGAGGCTGGAATTGATTTCCCCCTGCCTCTGGTAAATGAGATAAACCAGCGCACCCCCAACCTGTGTCGGATGAGGCCATCAGGTGATTATCACCTTGAGGATTTAGACCGTGCCGGCGGCATAACTGCTGTCATGAAGGAGCTTAAGGGGTTATTAAAGCTGAAGTCAAGAACAGTATCGGCAAAATCAATGGCTGAGGTTATTGCCAGCGGACGGGTGGTGGATAAAGAGGTTATCCACTCACCGAATAATGCCTACTCGGCAAGCGGGGGTATTGCCGTCCTCTTTGGCAATCTGGCGCCGGAGGGTGCTGTTGTCAAGAAAGCAGCTGTTGCCGATGAGATGATGGTTCATCAGGGACCAGCCAGGGTGTTTGACTCTGAGGAGGAAGCCACGGCGGCTATTATGAGCGACACTATAAAGTCGGCTGATGTGATTGTCATTCGCTATGAGGGTCCCAAGGGCGGACCGGGGATGAGGGAAATGCTCACCCCGACCTCGCTTTTGAGCGGTATGGGTAGAGACAAGGAAGTTGCCCTTATCACCGACGGGCGTTTTTCCGGAGCCACCCGCGGGGCGGCTATTGGGCATGTCTCTCCTGAGGCGGCTAGCAAAGGACCAATCGCCGCCTTAAGAAATGGGGATATAATTAAGATTGATATTCCCAGTTATCGGCTTGATGTCAAGCTTAGTGATAGGGAGATAGCCAGTCGTCTGGCTCGTCTTGCTTCATTTAAACCGAGGGTAAAAAGGGGCTATCTCCGCTATTATGCTGACAGGGTATCCTCAGCCAGCCGCGGGGCGGTGTTTGGGTAATAAAAAATCGCTGGAAAATGCTCCAGCTACTTATTAAAATGGGGAGAAGCTACTATGAAGATGACAGGTGCCCAGATTCTGTGTGAGAGTCTGGTAAAGGAAGGGGTAGAGGTTATTTTTGGTTATCCCGGTGGGGCTGTCCTGCCCCTTTATGATACCATACCCCACTATCCTCAGCTTCGCCATATTCTGGTGCGCCACGAGCAGGGCGCTGCCCATGCCGCTGATGGCTATGCCCGCGCCACCGGCAAGGTGGGGGTATGCCTGGCAACCTCCGGTCCGGGGGCAACCAACCTGGTAACCGGTATTGCCAATGCCTACCTTGACTCATCGCCGATGGTGGCTATAACCGGTCAGGTAGCCCGACCCTTTATTGGTAAGGATGCCTTTCAGGAGATAGATATTACCGGTATTACCCTGCCGATTACTAAAAACAACTACCTTGCTCTTGATGTGGCCTCACTGGCTGGGATAGTTAAAGAGGCTTTCTATCTGGCCAGGAGCGGTCGTCCGGGACCGGTGCTTATTGATATACCCAGGGATGTCTTTGTTGACCAGGCAGAGTTTCACTACCCGGCTCGGGTGGATTTGCCCGGTTATAAGCCAACATTTGAGGGGCACCCGGCGCAGATTAAGAAGGCAGCCAAGCTCATTGATGAGGCGGAGCGACCGCTTATCATTGCCGGTCGGGGAGTGGTTATCTCAGAAGGCTATGCCGAACTTAAGCAGCTAGCCGAGAAAGCCCAGATACCAGTGATTACCACCCTGCTCGGTATTGGTTGTTTCCCTGAGTCCCATGTCTTAAGTTTTGGGATGCTGGGTATGCATGGCATGGCTTACGCCAATATGGCGGTCAATGATGCCGACCTTATTATTGCCATTGGCATGAGGTTTGATGATAGAGCCACGGCTAAGGTAAGCGCCTTCGCCCCCCATGCCAAGATTATCCATATTGATATTGACCCGGCTGAGATTGGCAAGAATGTGCGCGTTGATGTGCCCATAGTTGGCGATGTCAAGGTTGTTCTTAAGGCACTAAATAAGCTGGTTACATCAGCTGAGCATGTTGACTGGGTTAAGTGTCTTGATAGCTGGCGCCAGGAGCACCCATCAACAGAAATCAGGGATAGCCAGGGGCTCCTGCCCCAGTTTGTCATTCGCCAGATATATGAGGTAACCAAGGGCGAGGCTATTATCGTTACCGGGGTGGGGCAGAACCAGATGTGGGCCGCCCAGCATTACTGGTATAATAAACCAAATAGCCTAATCTCCGCCGGTGGGCTGGGGACGATGGGCTTTGAGCTGCCGGCGGCGATGGGGGTTAAGGTAGGTCGTCCTGATGATATTGTCTGGTGTGTTGCCGGTGATGGCGGTTTTCAGATGACGATACAGGAGCTGGCTACCATAGTTCAGGAGAAGGTGGCGGTCAAGATAGCCATCCTTAATAATGGTTATCTGGGAATGGTCAGGCAGTGGCAGGAGCTTTTTTACGGCAAGAGGTATGTAGCCACACCGCTAACCTGCCCTGACTTTGTTAAGATTGGTGAGGCATACTATCTGCCGGCATTAAGGGTTACCCGTAAAGAGGAAGTTGTGCCGGCTATTGAGCAGGCAATGGAGCACAATGGTCCCTTCATAATAGATTTTATGGTGGAACCGGAGGAGAATGTCTATCCTATGGTGCCGCCGGGGGCAGCCATTGCTGAGATTCTGGAGGCACCGAAGAAAGAGGTGACAGCATGGCCACGACGAAGCACACCCTAGTTGCTCTGGTAGAGGATAAGCCCGGCGTGCTTAACCGAATGGCAAGCCTTTTTAGAAGGCGTGGCTTTAATATTGAAAGTATTGCCGTCGGTCACAGCGAGCTACCTCATCTTTCCCGTATGACCATTGTTGTTGATGGTGCCGGCACCATGGTGGAGCAGGTAAGGAAGCAGCTGGATAAGATTGTGGATGTTATCAAGGTGTCTGATATTACCGGTGATAATATCATTACTCGTGAGCTGGCACTCATCAAGGTAAAGGCTACCTCGGCCACCAGAAGCGAGATTATTGAGATTGTGGATGTCTTCCGGGCAAATATCGTTGATGTTGCCGCTGATTCGGTCACCATTGAGGTTACCGGTGATGGTGAAAAGCTCAATTCCTTATTACGCTTACTGCGTGGTTTTGGTATTAAGGAGATAAGCAGGACGGGACAGATTGCCATGGCACGGGGTGGTCCCGGCTCACCATCGGTGAAGGGGGGTTTTCCTCGCAAACAGGGCAGGGGTGAAGAAGGATAGTAAGGAGAAAGCTTATGGCCAAGATATATTATGACAAGGATGCTGACCTGACCCTGCTTGATAAGAAGGTAATAGCTATTATTGGCTACGGCTCTCAGGGGCATGCCCATGCCCAGAACTTGAGGGATAGCGGTTGTCAGGTAATCGTAGCTGAAGCTAAAGGCAGTGGTGGCTGGCAGAAGGCGAAGGAGGCTGGCTTTAAAGTGCTATCGGCGGCGGAAGCTGCCGAGGAGGGTGATATTGTTGTCATGCTGGCTCCGGATACTCTACAAAAAGATATCTATTATCAGTCAGTTAAAAAGGGGCTACTTAAAGGCAATATGCTCATGTTTGCTCATGGCTTTAACATCCACTACGGGCAGATAACCCCGCCAGCGGACATTGATGTTACCATGATTGCCCCCAAGTGCCCCGGTCATATGCTGAGACAGCTTTACACTGAAGGCAAAGGACCGCCGGCGCTGGTGGCGGTTCATCAGAATGCTTCGGGTAAAGCCAGGAATATTGCCCTTGCCTATGCTAATGGTATCGGCTGCACTCGGGCGGGAGTCCTTGAGACTACCTTTGCCGAGGAGACGGAGACTGACCTCTTTGGTGAGCAGACAGTATTATGCGGCGGCGTTTCCTCTCTGATAAAGGCCGGCTTTGAAACATTGGTTGATGCCGGCTATCAGCCGGAGATAGCCTACTTTGAGGTCCTCCATGAGCTTAAACTTATTGTTGACCTCATCTATCAGGGGGGCTTGGGCTATATGCGCTACTCAGTGAGCGATACTGCTGAGTATGGCGACTACACCCGAGGTCCGCGGGTGATTGATGATATGGCTAGGGAGGAGATGGCTCAAATTCTAGCCGAGATTCAGGACGGCAGCTTTGCCAAGGAATGGATTTCAGAGAATCAGGCTGGTCGCCCCGTCTATAATGCCTTAAAACGCATGGAGGCGGAGCACCTGATTGAGGCGGTGGGTGAGGAGCTGCGGGAGATGATGCCGTGGCTGAAAGGGAAGTAGGAGAATAAATGGACAGGGTAATTATCTTTGATACCACCTTAAGAGATGGGGAGCAGGCGGCCGGGGGGACACTTAATATCCAGGAGAAGCTGGGGATAGCCCACCAGCTGGAAAAGCTCGGCGTTGATGTTATTGAGGCTGGCTTTCCCATTAGCTCGGCCGGTGATTTTGAGGCAGTAAGGCTGATTGCCAACGAGATTAAAAAGCCGGTCGTTTGTGCTCTGGCTCGGGCTCACCCTGATGACATTGATAGAGCCTGGGCGGCAGTCAAAGAGGCAAAGCATCCGCGGATCCATGTCTTTCTCTCTGCCTCTGATATCCACCTGCTTTACCAGCTTAAAAAAAGCCGCCAGCAAATCTTGGAGATGTCGCGCAATATGGTAGCCCGGGCTAAGGGCTATTGCCAGGATATTGAGTTCTCGCCCATGGATGCCAGCCGCACTGAGGCGGAGTATATCTATCAGGTTCTGGAGGCGGTTATTGGCGCCGGCGCCACCACGGTTAATATTCCGGATACCGTCGGCTATGCCATTCCTGACGAGTTTGGCGACCTTATTAGCGGCATCCTAAAAAATGTGCCCAATATTAAGCAGGCGGTGGTCAGTGTTCACTGCCATAATGATTTGGGTCTGGCGGTGGCTAACAGTCTGGAGTCAGTCAGGCAGGGAGCCAGACAGGTGGAGTGCACCATTAACGGCATCGGGGAGAGGGCGGGCAACGCCTCCCTTGAAGAGATTGTGATGGCTATTAAGACCCGCCAAGACCTTTTCAATTTGACCACCGGTGTTGATACCACCCAGATATATAAGACCAGTCGGCTGGTCAGTGAACTGACCGGTTTTCTGGTGCAGCCAAATAAGGCAATTGTTGGCGCCAATGCCTTCCGTCATGAGTCGGGGATACACCAGGACGGCGTCATCAAGATGCCGATAACCTATGAAATAATGAACCCGAAAACAGTCGGTATACCGGCTTCCAGTCTGGTGCTGGGCAAGCTCAGCGGACGCCATGCTTTTAAGGAGAGACTGGCCGAGCTGGGCTATAGCCTGAGCGAGGAGGACCTGAGCCGAGCCTTTGCCGCCTTTAAGGAGCTGGCGGATAAGAAGAGGGAGATTACCGACAAGGATATTGAGTCCCTTATTGCCCAGGAGCAGCGCACCACATCTGAGGACTATCACCTTGACCGCCTTCAGGTAAGCTGCGGCGACAGGGGTATTCCTACGGCTGCTGTCAGACTTGTCGGCCCCGATGGTCAGGTTCTGGCTGATGCCGCCCTGGGGACAGGTCCGGTGGATGCTGTCTGTAAGGCAATCAACAAGATAGTGAAGGTGCCTAACGACCTTACTGAGTTCAGTGTCAAGTCAGTCACTGAGGGCATTGATGCTATTGGTGAGGTGCTGATAAGGATAGAGAGCGGTGGCATCACCTATACCGGGCGGGGGGCTGATACCGACATTATCGTCGCCAGCGCCAAAGCCTATATGAATGCCTTGAATCGGCTACTGGCAGCCAAGAAGGCGGCGGGATAGGTTGCCTTCCTCACTGTAACCAACAAGAGCCGAGGTTCTAATTCTTAAATCATCGGGAGAGGAAAAGGCATTGACATTAGCCGAAAAGATACTCGCTGCCCATAGTAATAGAAAAAAGGTAACCCCGGGCGAGTTCATCAATGTCAGGCTGGACCTGGTTTTAGCCAACGATATCACGGCTCCCATTGCCATAAGGGAGTTCCACAGGATAGGGGTGGACAAGGTCTTTGACCCGAAAAAAGTGGTCATGGTTCCTGACCACTTTGTGCCCAATAAAGATGTCCTCTCCGCTGAGCAGGCAAAGCTGATGAGGGAGTTCTGCTACCAGCAGGGGGCGCTCCATTTTGAGTTGGGGGAGATGGGCATTGAGCACGTTCTGCTGCCGGAGCAGGGCCTGGTGCTGCCCGGCGATGTTGTTATCGGGGCTGACTCCCATACCTGCACCTATGGCACCCTGGGCGCCCTTGCCACCGGCATGGGGTCAACCGATATTGCCGCTGCCATGGCTACCGGCGACATCTGGATGAAGGTGCCGCCGACAATCAGGCTAATCTACCACGGCAAACTGGGGGAATGGGTCGGCGGCAAAGACTTAATCCTGCATACTATCGGCGATATTGGCGTTGATGGCGCTCTTTATTCAGCGATGGAGTTTGGCGGCGAGGCGGTGGACGAGCTTTCTATGGACGGGCGCTTTACAGTAGCTAATATGGCTATTGAGGCCGGGGCTAAAGCCGGCCTGTTTGCTGTGGATGATAAGACACTGGCTTACATTAAGCCACGGGCAAAGCGCCCCTATATTGTCTATGAAGCGGACAGTGATGCCGAATATGCCCAGGTAATTGAATATGATGTCTCGGCGCTTGAGCCGCAGGTTGCCCTGCCCCACTCGCCGGCTAATGTGAGACCGGTGAGCCGGGTGGGGAGGGTAGAGATTGACCAGGCAGTGATTGGTAGCTGCACCAACGGCCGCCTTGAGGATTTAAGGCTGGCGGCGGGGATAATAAAGGGGAGGAAGATACACCCCAGGGTGCGCTGTATTATTATCCCCGGCTCCCAGCAGGTTTACCTTGATGCCCTGACGGAAGGACTTATAGAGTCATTTATAAGGGCTGGTGCTATAGTCACCACCCCGACCTGCGGTCCCTGCCTTGGTGGTCATATGGGGGTGCTGGCCAATGGTGAGCGCTGTATCGCCACCACCAACCGCAACTTCGTTGGCCGCATGGGGGGCTCTAAATCAGAGGTCTATCTGGCAAACCCGGCTGTTGCCGCCGCCAGTGCCGTAATGGGCCGGATTACAAGCCCGGATGAGGTCAGCGGATAAATGGAAATTACGGATATTAATGAGATTGAGGAGATAATAAAAGGGGCAGTCTGCTGTCGGCTTGGTCTGGTGGATGGTGATAAGCCCTACATCGTTCCCGTCTCCTTTGGCTACCAAAGAAACGCCCTTTACTTCCACGGGGCCTTAGAAGGGCGCAAGGTTGAGCTTATTAAGAAAAATAGCAAGGTCTGCTTTGAGATAGATAGTGATGTTGAGATAGTAAAGGCTGATGAGCCGTGCGACTGGACGATGAAATACAGAAGTGTTATCGGGGTGGGCAGAGCCCGTATCCTGGAGGGTGAGGAAAAGATTTACGGCTTGAGGATGATTATGAGACAATATACCAAAGGCGACTCCAGCTTTCCAAAATCGGAGCTGGACTCGGTTCTGGTGGTCAGGGTTGATATTGAAAGCTTGAGCGGCAGAAAGTCAGGATACTAGGGAGGTAACCATGGCTAAAATGCGTAAGAGCTGGCGGGAGAAGCTGGAAAAGGAGCAGGAGAGAAAGGTGGTCGACAATCCCAGAGGAGGCGGCAGGCTGCTCATCCCCAAGCCCCTTGATGTTGATGCCCTGATGCGCCGGGTTGATAAAGGGAGGCTGGCTACATCAGACCAGATAAGAAGCAAGCTGGCAAAAGATTATAACGCTGACTCCACCTGCCCGCTGTGCACCGGCATCTT
>SOJS01000103.1 GCA_004376435.1 Dehalococcoidia bacterium | reverse complement strand
CCGGTCTTGCTCGGTCCCGAAATCAGGCTGATATAGGAGGGAACAGTGTAATTGGAATAGCGCCAGGTTACCTCGGCTGTCTTATAGGCATCACCGAGAGTGGGCACTAGTTTCTCCATACCGACAAGGGCAATATGAACCGGCGGCACACCGGTAGACAGACGGATATTACCCTCATTCTCAATAAGGAATAGCGTTCCGGTATCGGCGGCGACTACATTAGCCCCGCTCATGCCAATGTCTGCCTGGAAGTATTTCTCCCGGAGCAATTTTCTGGCGGTAGCCACCAGTCTGCCGATGTCATCCGGCGGCAGTTCCTCCCCCGTAATCCGGGAGAAAAGCCGGGCAACATCCTCCTTGGGGACATGGATTGCCGGCGACAGGATGTGCATTGGTCTCGAGCCCAGCTTCTGAATGATAAACTCACCCAGGTCAGTCTCATAGACCTCGTTGCCGTGCTCCTCAAGGTGCTCCCGCAGCTCAATCTCCTCGCCGGTCATGCTTTTCCCCTTGACAATCAGCTTACCACTCCCCACCAGCCCCCCGATAATATCAAGCGCCTCCTCAGCAGTCTTGGCGATATAAGCCTTCCCCTTGTTGCCCTCAATAGCCTCAGATGCCTGTCGGGCCAGTTCCTCCATCCTGCCGACAGCTTTATCCTTTATCTGTCTGACCTCTTCTGCCATCTTGATGGTATGGGGGAACTTCTTCAGGGCGTTACTGGTATTGGCTCGGTAGCTCTTAATTGCCCGAGATAGAGCCAGCCCTATCCGCTCATTATGGGCAGCTTCCATTATTTCTTTCTTGTAATCAGTAAAAACAGACATCTTTTATCCCTCCATAGCCATAGCCACGATTTGAGCCAGGTCAAGGACCTCTATATCATTGGCTTTTATTTCTTTAAGCCCGCTCTTAAGCTGCATGATGCACCCCGGACAGTGAGTGACAATAATCTCGGCGCCAGTTTCAGCCAGCTCCTTAGCCCGGTTCACTGCCAGAATCTGGCTTAACTCGGGGAAGACAACCTCAAAGCCGCCCCCACCCCCACAACAGGTTGCCCACTCCCCCTTGGTCCAGTCAGGTTCCACAAGCTCAATACCCTTGATTGCCCTCAGTATCTGGCGCGGTTGCTCTATCATTTCCAGGTAACGTGATAGCTGACACGGGTCATGGTAGGTAACCTTAACCTGCCTTGGGAAGCGCAACTGCCGCGACTTGATATTCTCCAGGACGACCTCAACAAAATGCCTGACCTCCAGGTCATAGCCATCGATACAGTCCGGAAGCAGGCTACGCAGGGTATAGGTGCAGGAGGGGACAATGCCGATAACCCTTTTTACGCCAAGGGATTTTAACTTCCTATAAACCATCTGGGCATTTTGGGCAAACTCCCTTTCCTGCCCGATGTAGTGCAGCAACCCCCCGCAGCACGGCTCATCTTCCGCCAGATAGCCAAAGTCAACGCCGAGGCTTTTTAGCACCCTGACCGCCGCCAGCAGTGGCTGGGCGCCATCTCCCTTGGCTAATACCTTAGGGTAAAGCCGGGCAAGGTTAATGCCCAGCTTTTTCTGGAAACCGGCGATATTGGTTGGCAACTCAGCGCCGATGGCGCTCTTATCCATCTTCCGCATCAGAGAGAGCAGGGACTCCAGCTTATCGCTATACTGATAGCCACAGCCGGCAAAAAACACTGTCTCCCTCTCCTTGGGCAGGTTAAGGTCTTTGGCCCACCCTGCCTTTTCTCTGCCATCACCGCCTAATATATTTTGCTTTTTGGTAATGTTGTCGGCAATATAGACCAAGCCGGGAGGAATTAACCCCTTTTTACTCATAATATTATGCCCCCACTTTTACTTCTTTATCCCATGTTCAAGCGGTCTGACCTTCTTTAAGGATGCTCTTTGAACTTGTCTCCAGTCTTTTAAAAAGGATGGCTTTTAGCTTGGCGTAATGCCATGCTTTTTATCCGCTCTTGTCTCCAGTTTATTCCCTGCCTGCTGCAGTGCCTTTATCAGCCTCGGTCTTGTCTCTTTAGGGTCAATGACATCATCAACATGCAGGTGCTCCGCTGCCCGATAGGGGTTGGCAAATGCCGCCCGATATTCCTTTATCTTCTGCTGCAGCAGCTCCGCGGCATTTTCTGCCCCCTCCAGCTCTTTGCGGAATATTATCGCCGCCGCCCCCTCCGGCCCCATTACCGCCAGCTCAGTGGTTGGCCAGCAGAAAACGGCATCAGCACCTAGATCCTTGCTGCACATGCCGAGATAAGAGCCGCCGTAAGCCTTCCTGATAGTGACCGTTATCTTGGGCACGGTAGCCTCTGAGTAGGCATAAAGCATCTTGGCGCCGTGCCTGATTATGCCGCCCCACTCCTGGTCTGTTCCCGGCAGGTAGCCGGGGACATCAACCAGATTGACCACTGGGATATTAAAGGCATCACAGAAGCGGATAAAGCGGGATGCCTTATCACAGGCATCAATATCAAGACAACCGGCCTTGGACATTGGCTGGTTGGCAATAATGCCCACTGAATTGCCATCCAGACGGGCAAAGCAGGTGATTATGTTAGTGGCAAAGAGCGGGAAGAGCTCAAAGTAGTTCTTCCCATCCGGTCTCTGGTCAAATACGCGCTCAATTATCTTACCCATATCATACGGTTTCTTGGAGTCGGCGGGCACAACATCAAACAGGGTATCATCCACCCTGGCCGGGTCATCTCCCCAATCCACCGGCTGCGGTCTTTCTCTATTACTTGACGGCAGGTAGGTCAGCAGCTCCCTTATGTTCTTAAGGCACTCTTCCTCGCTATTTTCCGAGCGGCAGACAACCCCCGCCTT
>SOJS01000098.1 GCA_004376435.1 Dehalococcoidia bacterium | reverse complement strand
GAGTTGGTGATACCGGGGGTGAGGTAGAAGTAAGGGCAAGACAAGGTTAGTTATTAAGTAGAAAATAATCGGAGGGTATTGATGCGAGCTATTATCAGCGTCTCGGACAAGGATGGAGTAACCGATTTTGCCCAAGGGCTGGTGCGGCTGGGGTTTGAGGTATTCTCTACTGGCGGCACCAAAAAGGCACTGACTGAGGCTGGGGTGCCAGTAAAGAGCGTCTCCGAGATTACCGGGTTTCCTGAGATTTTAGATGGTAGGGTGAAGACCCTGCACCCGATTATTTATGGTGGCATTCTGGCTAAGCGCAATCTGCCCAGCCATATGGAAGAGTTAGCCAAGAATAAAATTGAAACTATTGACCTGGTAGCGGTTAATCTTTATCCCTTTGTCCAGACTGTATCTAAAGAAAATGTTACCCTTGATGAGGCGCTGGAGAATATTGATATTGGCGGGCCGACCATGATTCGCGCCGCCGCCAAGAACTTCCCCTCTGTCATCGTGGTGGTTGACCCCGCCGATTACGGGCTGATATTAGAGAAACTAAAAGCCGGGACTGTGGAGCTTGAGGAGCGCCAGCAGCTGGCGGAGAAGGCATTTCAGCATGTGGCTAGCTATGATACAGCCATCTCCCAGTATCTGAGGCCGGATGAGGCTGGCTTCCCCGATGAGATGACAATAGCCTTAAGGAAGCGCTATGGGCTTCGCTACGGCGAGAACCCACACCAGGCGGCTGCCTTCTACGCCGAGCAAATAGTTGGTAAGAAGGGGGCTAGCGGCATCACCTGGGCAGAGCAGCTAGGGGGGAAGGAGCTCTCCTTTAACAATATCCTGGATGCTGATGCCGCCTGGGGAGCAGTTACCGACTTTGCCGCCCCAACAGTAGCTATCATCAAGCATACCAATTCCTGCGGCCTGGCCAGCCACGATGATATTGCCCAAGCCTACCGGCGGGCTTTCAGCGGCGACCCGGTGGCTGCCTTTGGCGGCATCGTTGCCGTAAACAGGAAGGTTACCCTGGCCATGGCGGAGGCAATGAGGTCGGTCTTCTATGAGACTGTCATCGCCCCCCAATATGAAGCCGAGGCGCTTAAACTGCTGCAACGCAAGAAGGACTTGCGCATTCTGGTCGCCGAGCTACCGCCGGGATACGGCAAGGCGGAGGTAGCCTACCTTGACTTCCGCCGGGTGAAGGGCGGCTTCCTTGTCCAGACCTCAGACTCTGTTCCTGAAAGCCAGGTTAATCTAAAAACGGTAACCAAGCGCCCACCAACCAAGGCAGAAATAGAAGACCTGCTCTTTGCCTGGCGGGCGGTAAAACACATAAAATCAAACGCCATTGTGCTCGTCAAGGACAAGACTCTGGTGGGGATGGGGGCGGGACAGCCCAGCCGCATTATCAGCGCTCAGATAGCCAAAGAGAAGGCAGGGGATAAGGCGGCGGGCAGTGTTCTGGCCTCAGATGCTATGTTCCCCTTCCCCGATGTCGTCGAGGCGGCGGCAGCCGGCGGGATAACGGCCATTATCCAGCCCGGCGGCTCAATAAGGGATGAGGACTCAATTAAAGCCGCCGATAACAATAATATAGCTATGGTACTTACCGGTGAGAGGCACTTTCGTCATTAAGCAGAAACGGGAGGTGGCGCTATGGCCAATGCAGTTTTAGTAATAGATATGCTCCGTGGTTTTCTTGAGGAGGGCTATCCCCTCTACTGCGGGGCAAGAAGTCGCCGCATAATCCCCAATATAAAGCGCCTCCTGGAGAAGGAGCTAGCCAAAGGCTCCAGGGTGTTATTCATCTGTGACCGCCACACCCCTGATGACCCCGAGTTCAAGATTTTCCCACCCCACTGTATTGAGGGCACTGCCGAGGCAGAGGTCATTCCCGAGCTAGCCGGCTACCAAGGTGAGATAATCCCCAAACGGTGCTACAGCGCCTTTTTCTCTACTCCGCTTGAGGAGAGGTTAATCAAGCTCAAGCCAAAGAAATTAATTATCTGTGGCGTGTGCACCGATATCTGTGTCCTGCATACTGTAGCTGATGCCAGAAACCGCAACTATGAGGTTGAGGTGCCGGCTGACTGTGTTGCCTCCTTTGCTGAAGGGGGGCACAGCTTCGCCCTAGGGCATATAGAGAAGACGCTGGGGGCAAAGGTAACCAGCGTCAGCCGCCGCCAGATAAAGCCGCCTAAATTTGAACCTAGTGAGGCCGCCCTTTCCGGGGAGACGGCTGATATTTACTTTCTGCGCACGGTAGATATACTGCGTGCCGAGGGGATTAACCCCCTAGCCACCATGGAGGTGTTCGCCAGCCGAGGGGGGATACTGTGCGGCATAGAAGAGGTCAAGGCTCTGCTGGCGCGGGTTCTGCCCAGGACTAACCGCCAGGTATGGGCGCTGGCTGAGGGTGAGGAGATGAGCACCAAGGAGGTGGTGGTGCGCATAACTGCCCCCTACCAGAGCTATGGTCTTTATGAAACAGCTATCTGCGGCATTCTCGCCCACTGCAGTGGCTGGGCAACCGCCGCCAGAGAGTGCGTTGAGGCGGCTGGGGGAATACCGATTATCAGCTTTGGCGCCCGCCATGTCCACCCCTCAGTGGCCGGGATAATGGACTACTCGGCTATTGTTGGCGGCTGCGTTGGCTGTTCCAGCATCGCCGGTGCCAAGCTGACCAGAGTTGAAGCCTCAGGGACTATGCCCCACTCTCTGATTCTGATTATGGGAGATACGGTTAAAGCCACCCTGGCCTTTGACAAGCACATGCCAGATGAGATAGCCCGCGTCTCCCTGGTGGACACCTTCAAGGATGAGGCTGAGGAGAGCCTGCGGGTGGCTCAGGCGCTGGGA
>SOJS01000061.1 GCA_004376435.1 Dehalococcoidia bacterium | reverse complement strand
TGTGGGGAACAGCTAATCACGAGAAGGACACTGATGTTTTAAGAAAGGTGTGTGAGCTTTGCCAGGAAAAGAACCTGATTATCGGACCGGTTGAGGAAGGAGACCATAAAAAGATTGGTGCCGCGGCTATTGGTTATCAACATACTGTGGCGGCGTCAACACCGATAGATATAAACCTGGCTAAACAGCTTAATATCCTGCTGGGCAATCTCGGCGTGCCTGATGAGCTACTGGTAATAGACCCTACCGTCAGTGGAATAGGCTATGGTATCGAGTACTGCTACTCAGTAATGGAGAGAATGAGAATGGCGGCCTTAACCCAGCAGGATGACAAGCTTCAGTTTCCCATTATATGTAATATGGCTAAAGAGGTATGGAAGACTAAGGAAGCAAAACTCTCAGAAGCAGAAGACCCCAAGCTCGGCAATGCCAAGCGGAGAGGAATCCTGCTGGAGGCTATGACAGCTATGGTTCTGCTTCTGGCGGGTGCGGATGTATTAATCATGAGACATCCCGAGGCAATAAAACTGATTCGGGAAATTATTGCTGAATTAACTGCTTCATAGACGGAAAGGTAAAAAATGGCAGATAAGGAAAACAAGAGTATTGACCAGGCTACTGTTGAGATGATAAACAAGGCAGCTCAAGATGGGGCGCGGGTGGTTTTTGAGCGAGCTGAGACAATAAAACCCTGTCCCATAGGGGCTGAGGGCAGTTGCTGCAGTCTTTGCGCCATGGGGCCATGCCGGGTGCCGCTGCCCAAAGGTAGAGAGGAAACACCCGAGGAAAAAAAGAAGCGGACAGGCGTTTGCGGCGCTACCGCGGAGACCATTGCCGCTCGCAATTTCGTCCGCAAGATAGCCGCCGGAGCCGCCGCCCATGGTGACCACGGTCGCCGGGTGACCGAGGCCTTTCTATTGACAGCTAAAGGAGAGGCACCAGACTTTGAAATCAAAGACGAGCAGAAGCTTCTGCAATTAGCCCTGGATATCGGTATCGATATTGGCGACCGCAGCAATAATGAAATAGCAATTGATATTGGCGAAGCGCTAATAAAGGAGTTTGGCAAACAAGAGGGAGAGCTCCTGTTCTTAAAACGGGCGCCCCTCAAGCGCCAGGAATTATGGCGGAAGTTGGGGGTTGCCCCCAGAGGCATAGACAGAGAAGTGGTGGAAACAATGCACCGCACCCATATGGGGGTTGACCAGGACTACCACAACTTGCTTCTCCAGGGGACTAGAGCCGCCTTAGCCGATGGCTGGGGTGGAAGCATGATTGCTACCGAACTTCAGGACGTCATGTTTGGTAACCCGGCCCCAGTCTACAGCCAGATAAACCTCGGCGTGCTCAAAGAAGACGAGGTAAATCTTATCATTCACGGTCACGAGCCTCACCTTGCCGAAATACTGGCGGTAGTAGCGCAAGACCCGGAAATGATTGAATACGCCAAGTCCAAAGGAGCCAAGGGGATAAACCTGGCCGGTATGTGCTGTACCGCTAACGAGATATTGATGCGCCACGGGGTGCCTATCGCCGGGAATTTCCTGCAGCAGGAGCTAGCGATAGTTACCGGAGCAGTGGAGGCGATGGTAGTTGACGTCCAGTGTATCATGCAGGGACTGGTGGATGTCGCCAGCTGCTTCCATACCAAAATCATCACCACCGACCCCAGAGCCAAGATTGAGGGCGCCACTCATATGGAGTTTGACGAGCGCAAAGCTGCTGAGTCAGCCAAAAATATACTCAGGACCGCCATTGATAACTTCCCCAACAGAGGCAAGAACGTCCGCATTCCAAATAACAAAACTGACCTGATTGCTGGCTTCAGCCATGAAACCATCAACTACTTATTGGGTGGGATGTTCCGCGCTTCCTACCGGCCGTTAAACGACAATATCATCAACGGTCGCATCAGAGGTGTAGCCGGGGTGGTTGGCTGTAATAATGTCCGGGTTACCCATGATGATGTTCACGTTACTATGGTCAAGGAACTTATTAAGAACGATGTACTGGTACTGCAAACTGGTTGTGCCGCCATGGCTTGTGCCAAGGCCGGGTTGATGACCCCAGAGGCAGCTGTTAAATACGCCGGTGAGGGACTGGCCTCAGTATGTGAAGCCGTCGGTATCCCGCCGGTACTGCACCTCGGTGCCTGTATTGACAACAGTCGCATCTTGATAGCCGCCACCGCCATGGTCAAGGACGGCGGCCTGGGTGATGATATCAGTGACCTGCCTGCCGCCGGCGCTGCCCCGGAGTGGATGAGTGAAAAAGCTATCACCATCGGTCAGTATTTTGTTGGCTCAGGGGTATTCACTGTATTCGGGGTTACCTGGCCTACCCTGGGAAGTAAAGAAGTGACCGAATATCTGTTTAAGGACTTTGAGAAGATGTACGGCGGAATGTGGGCCTTTGAGCCAGACCCGATTAAGGCAGCCGGGCTCATGATTGAGCACATTGACAAGAAGCGCAAAGCCCTGGGCATTGATAAAGCCAGAGAAAGAGTTCTCTACGATATGGCAATGAGACGCGAGCTAGAGTCAGTCTAAACACTATAAAAGAGAAGAAGGAATAAATATATATGTCAAAGATTATTGCCTCAGCAGCAATTAGAGGCGCCCATAGCATTGTCGACCAAGCGGAGAAGAAGTGGCAACAGGCAATGGACAAGTGGGGGCCAAACGAACCGGTAGGCTTCCCCAATACTGCCTATTATTTGCCGGTAATCTACGGGATTTTAGGCGAAAAGGTAGAGAAGCTGGGTGATATGGAGCCGATATTAAAAAGGTGCAAATCACTGCTCCCACCCCTGGTAAGGGAAAAACATCCCCTGCCCTATCTGGCACCAGCCCTTGA
>SOJS01000013.1 GCA_004376435.1 Dehalococcoidia bacterium | reverse complement strand
CGCTGAGGACATTGCTAAAGTGGTGAGTATGTGGACCGGGATTCCGGTGGTGCAGCTGGCCAGTGATGAGACCAGCCGCCTGCTTAATATGGAGGAGGTGCTGCACAAGCGTATCATCGGTCAGGATGAGGCGATTGGTATCGTTGCCAAGGCGGTCAGGCGAGCCCGCGCTGGCTTAAAAGACCCGAGGCATCCGATAGGCAATTTCATCTTTCTTGGTCCTACCGGTGTCGGTAAGACAGAGCTGGTCAGAGCCCTGGCTGAGTTTATGTTCGGCAGTGAGGAAGCCCTAATCAGGCTTGATATGTCTGAGTTTATGGAGAGACACACTGTTGCCCGACTGGTGGGGGCACCGCCAGGCTATGTCGGCTATGATGAGGGCGGGCAATTAACCGAGGCGGTGAGGCGTAAGTCCTATTGCGCCATACTTTTAGATGAGATTGAGAAGGCTCACCCTGATGTCTTAAATATCCTGCTCCAGATATTTGATGATGGCCACCTGACTGACGCCAAGGGTCGCCGCGTCGATTTCCGCAACAGCATTATTGTCATGACCAGCAACGTGGGGGCTAAACTAATCAGGAAAGGCAGCACCATTGGTTTCACTGTTCATGATGAGGCCAAGACTCGTGAAGAGGCTTATGAGAAGATGAAGGAGAAGCTGCTTGACGAACTGAAGAAAGCCTTCAACCCCGAGTTTCTTAACCGTATTGATGGAGTGGTTGTGTTTCACTCTCTGACTAAGGAGCATATCCGCAAGATAGTTGATTTGATGCTGGCTTCAGTAACCCGGCAGCTGGCGGAAAAGGAGATAAAGCTGGAGGTGACGGCGGCGGCTAAAGATTTTCTGGGTGAAAAGGGCTATGACGAGGTCTTTGGGGCGAGACCGCTACGCCGAGTGATTCAGGATATGGTTGAGGATAGACTTTCCGAGGATTTGCTCCGTGGTAAGTTCAAGACAGGGGACACTGTTGTCGTTGACCTTAAGGAGGGGGAGATTGTGGTGCACCCAGCTGCGGTAGGGGCATTAGCCAGAGATGATAAACCATAGGTTAAACTGGCTTATTCTTATAAAGGGCGGAGAGACTGGATAGGTAGCAAACCGCCCTTTAAATTTGCTCAAAAATGGGGGCATGATAATGGTAGATTGGGGACAGGCAGGGCAGATTGGCGGTGTTGGCTTCGGTCTTGTCTTTGTGATATTGATTATCCTGGCGGTAGTGATATGGCTGGTGGGGGTGGTGGTTGCTAGAATTAGTCCCAGGGAAATTAAAGATAAGAAGAAGGAGGGCTAGAAATTGGCTCAAGAAATTATAGAAGTCCCGATAACAGGCAAGATTATCAGCGTCAATGTCAAGGTGGGGGATGAGGTTAAGGAGGGGGACACGATTTGCCTGCTGGAGTCAATGAAAATGGAGAACCCGATACTAGCTCCAGTAGGCGGCGTCATTACCAAGCTTGAGATTGGTATGGAACAGGTAGTTAAGCCGGGTGACACCATAGCCATTATTGATTACTAAAAGGTTGGTGGTCTTTTGTTCGGTCTTTTTGAAACCGGGTTTCAATTTTTTTATTGGGGCAATCTGCTCATGCTCCTTATCGGGGGAGCTCTCATCTATCTTGGAATTGGCAAGAAGATGGAACCCCTGCTGCTGGTGCCGATTGGCTTTGGCATCCTGCTGGTCAACCTTCCCCTTGGCGGCTTGATGGACTATGAACTGCAGGTAACAAACACCACTGGGGTGCCGGGCAAGGTAATCAGCATTGAGGTGGATGAAACCAGCCGCATTGGCGAGGACGATGTCGTCCTGAAGCTGGACTCGGGTGAGGTGCTGGCTCCAATCTATGGTCGACTCAAGGAGGTTACGGTTTCGCCGGGGCAGGAGGTTGAGCCGGGCGGGGTGGTGGCGGTGATGATAACCACTGCCCAGACCCCCCTGCCGACAACACCAGTCGGCTTGCTCTCCAGAGTATTTGCCTTCGGCATTATGTGGCAGATAATACCGCCCCTTATCTTTCTCTGCCTCGGGGCACTGACCGACTTTGGCCCGATGATGGCTAACCCCAAGACATTGCTCCTTGGCGCGGCGGCTCAGTTTGGCGTCTACTTTGCCTTTTTTGCTGCCCTAGCCACTAATTTCTTTATGCCCGATGGGTTCAGCATTGCTGAGGCCGCCTCCATCGGCATAATCGGCGGCGCCGAGGGCCCAACCACAATCTATGTCACCTCTCTGCTGGCGCCCCATATCATCGGGGCGACGGCGCTTGCCTGTTATTCCTATATGGCGCTGGTGCCCATTATCCAGCCGCCGATAATAAATCTGCTCACCTCCAAAAAAGAGCGGGCAATATACATGAAGCCACAATTGCGTGAGGTCTCGCCGGTGGAGAAGATAATATTTCCTCTGACTGCCTCGGTGATTGTCATCCTGCTTGTTCCCATGTCAGCTCCCCTTATCGGCATGTTTATGGTTGGCAACCTTTTTGCCACTTCTGGTGTTACTGAGAGGCTGAGCAAGACTGCTTCCACAGCCATGATAGACATCCTGACTATATTCCTGACGCTGGCTATCGGGGCAACTATGTCCGCTGAGAACTTTCTCCTGCCGAAGACATTGCTGATCTTGTTTCTGGGAATTGTCGCCTTTGCCACGGCGACCGCCGCCGGTGTTCTGATGGCAAAACTGATGAATCTTCTCTCCAAGGAGAAGATTAACCCCATGATTGGTGCCGCCGGTGTCTCGGCGGTGCCCATGTCAGCCAGGGTGGTGCAGAAAATGGGGCAGAAGGCAAACCCGAGGAACTTCCTCTTAATGCACGCTATGGGCCCCAATGTCGCCGGGGCGATTGGTGCCGCCATCGCCGGTGGCGTCTTTTTAGGCATGATAGGCTAGCCTTGTCTTATTGTCTAAAATAGACTAAAGTTATTCCGTGAGCAAATCAGATAAGTTCCATAGCAGGACTATTTTTGTCTGCCAGCAGTGCGGCAAGGAGAGCCTGAGATGGCTGGGGCACTGTCCTAACTGCCAGCAGTGGAACACCTTTGTTGAGAAGACACTTTCCGCTTCGGCTCCCTCCCGGATGATGACTACCGAAAACCCACCCCAGGAGCTATCCCAGGTGGTTATTGAGACCGGGGAGCGTTTGCCTCTTCCCATAAGTGAGTTTAATCGGGTGCTGGGTGGGGGGCTGGTGACTGGCTCGCTGGTGCTCATCGGCGGTGACCCTGGTATTGGCAAATCAACCCTCCTGCTTCAGGTTTCCGCCCGGCTGGCTCAGGAAAAGGGTAAAGTAGTCTATGTCTCTGGAGAGGAAACCAGCCACCAGATTAAGCTGCGGTCAAAGCGCCTTGGGGTGAGTGGTGAAGGACTCTATCTTCTGGCTGAGACTGACCTTGAGGTTGCCTTAAGTCAGATTGAGCGGCTCCAGCCGAGTCTGGTGGTGGTTGATTCCATTCAGGCGGTCTGTCTCCCTGAGCTGGAGGCGGTGATGGGCAGCATAACCCAGGTGCGGGAGTGCACCCAGCGGCTGATGCACTGGGCGAAGCTGAGCGGTGTGCCTGTTTTCATTGCCGGCCATGTCACCAAGGACGGGGCTATTGCCGGTCCCAGGGTCCTGGAGCATATTGTTGATGTCGTCCTCTATCTTGAGGGCGAGCCCTTCAGTGCCTATCGGCTGCTGCGCGGTGTCAAAAACCGCTTTGGCTCGACCAATGAGGTCGGCGTCTTTGAGATGACGGAGCGGGGTCTGATGGAGGTGGAGAACCCATCGCTGGCTTTCCTTTCCCAGCGGGGTGATGAAACAGTGGGTTCCGCTGTGGTGCCTACCCTTGAGGGCAGCCGACCCCTGCTGGTGGAAATTCAGGCCCTGACTAACCCCACCGCCTTTGGCTTACCACGACGCACGGCTAACGGGGTTGATTTCGGTCGGCTGCTTCTGGTGACGGCGGTGCTCAGCCGGCGGCTTGGTTTAAAGCTCGGCAATCAGGATATTATCACCAATGTTACCGGCGGGCTTAAGATTGGTGAGCCGGCGGCTGATTTGGCTATTGCCCTGGCGATTGCCTCCAGCTTCCGTGATGTTGGCGTTAAGCCGGCACTGGCGGCGGTGGCGGAGGTGGGCTTGAGTGGCGAACTGCGGGCTGTCCCCCAGCTAGAGAGGCGGCTAAGTGAAGCCGCCAGGATGGGCTTTAAACGCTGTCTGGTGCCTAAAGTCGGCGCCCACATTTCAGCCCCCAAAGATATTGAGCTTATTCCGGTCAGCACCCTGCGGGAGGCAATAGGGGTGGGGCTGGTGGGTAAGCCAAAAAGCAGAGCTAGGTGAAGAGAGGTTATGGTTACAGATAAAGTAGGTGCCATTATTGCCGCTGCCGGCAGGGGGGAGCGGATGGGTGGGGTGGACAAGATGCTGGCTCTGCTGGGTGGCAAGCCGGTTTTAGCTCGGGTGATTGCTACTTTTGAAGGGTGTAAAGCTATTGACCAGATTGTGGTCGTGGTCAGTCAGGAAAATGTTGAGCAAGCCAAAAAGCTGATAGATGAGCATAAGTGGTCTAAGGTAACTGAGGTCTGCCCCGGTGGGGAGCTTCGCCAGGATTCGGTAGCCGCCGGGCTAAAGCGGCTTGAGGATTGTGATTGGGTAGTCATTCATGACGGCGCCAGACCCTTGGTGACGGCTGACCTGATTGAGAGAGGGCTTAAGGCGGCTAAAGAAGGCGGTGCCGCCGTGGCGGCGGTGCCAGTTGTTGATACCATTAAGATAGCTGATGATAACCAGATAGTCCGCCAGACCCTGATGCGGGACTGGCTGTGGGCGGCACAGACGCCGCAGGTATTTCGTTTTGATATAATAGCTAAAGCCTACCCGCCGGCAGAGGGCGAGGTCACCGATGATGCCACGCTGGTGGAGAGGCTGGGCTATCAGGTTAAGCTCTATAGTGGCGCTTATGATAACATAAAGATAACCACCCCTGACGACCTGATTCTGGCTGAGGTTCTTTATCGGAAGTATGGAAGGTAAGATGCGGGTTGGTATTGGCTTTGACGCCCATCCACTCACCCCAGGGCGAAAACTGGTGCTGGGGGGAGTGGAGATACCCTATGATAAAGGTCTTAGCGGCTGGAGTGATGCCGATGTAGCTACCCACGCCATTATTGATGCCCTGCTGGGGGCGGCGGCGCTGGGGGATATCGGCAGCCACTTCCCACCGGGTAAAGCAGAGTATAAGGACATCTCCAGCCTGACACTGCTGGAGAGAGTCAGGGATGAGCTTGTAGGGAAAGGCTGGCAGATAGGTAATATAGATGCCACCATTATCGCCGAGCAGCCCAAATTGAGAGATTTTACTAGTGAGATGAGAAGTAAAATTAGCCAGACGTTGAAGATTGATATCAGTCAGGTAAGTATTAAGGCGAGCACCTCAAACGGGCTGGGTTCTGTTGGTCGGGGGGAGGGGATAGCTGCCTATGCTGTGGCCATGATAGAAGGAAGCCGATGAAGGTCTTTAACACCCTGTTGGGGAAAAAGGAGGACTTTCTGCCCCAGACTGACGAGGTCAAGATGTATGTCTGCGGCATTACCCCCTATTCTGATGCCCATCTTGGCCATGCTATGAGCTATATCGTCTTTGATGTTATCCGTCGCTACCTCCTCTTTAAGGGCTATAAAGTAAAGTATGTGCAGAACATCACTGATATTGATGATAAGCTGATAGACCGCTCCCGCCAGTCTGGAACCTCCGTCAAGGAATTAGCCGAAAGATACACCGCTAGCTATTTTGAAGACATGGCGGCGCTAAATATCGGGCGGGCTGATATCCAGCCTAAAGCCACTGAAGAAATAGCTACCATTATCAAGATAATTCAGGGTCTGGTAAATAAAGGCTATGCCTACCAAGCCGGTGGCAGTGTCTATTTTCGGGTGAGGCAGGTATCTGACTACGGCAAGCTTTCCCGCCGCACGCTAAAGTCAATGAGAGCTACTACCGGCGCTGTTGGTGGTGAGGAAAAAGAAGACCCTCTAGATTTTGTCCTGTGGAAAGCGGTCAAACCCGACGAGCCTTCCTGGGGGAGCCCGTGGGGGGAGGGCAGACCGGGCTGGCACATTGAGTGCAGCGCCATGTCCCTAAAATATCTAGGGGAAACCATTGACATTCACGGCGGTGGTCAGGATTTAATCTTCCCCCACCACGAAAATGAAATTGCCCAGTCAGAGAGTTTTAGCGGCAAGAAGCCCTTTGTCAGGTACTGGTTACACAACGGGCTGGTGCAGCTTGGTGAGGAGAAGATGAGCAAATCTCTGGGCAATCTGATAACGATAAAGGAAGCGCTTTTAAAGCACAGCGCCGATGCCATAAGGATATTTGTCTTAAGCTCTCACTACCGAAGTCCGCTCACCTACTCTGAGGAGATACTCCAGGCGGCGGAGAGGGGGGCGGAGAGATTGTGGCGAGTGATTTCGAGAGATGACCCCACTGGCGGTGTCGGTAAGGCTCTTGATGCCAAGCCTTATCGAAAGCAGTTTATCGAAGTGATGGATGATGATTTTAATACCCCAGAGGCTCTTGCTAGCCTTTTTGACTTGGCGCGTGAAATAAATCAGTCAGCAGATTCCAGAATTGGTTTCCAGGATGCTAAAGAGGTTCTCGTATCATTGGCACGAAAAGTGTTGGGGTTAAAGCTTCCGCGAATAATCTATGCACAAGCTTCACTTAAAGGTTCAGGAACATTGAGCGCAAGAGGTACAGTCATACCTGGTATGGTTAATGCCCGTGTCAATCGTCTTATTGAGGAGCGCGTGAAATGCCGGAAAGAGGAGAAATGGCAACGGGCTGATGAAATACGAAGTAAGCTGGCTGAGCTTGGGGTCACCTTGGAAGATACCAAGGAAAGAACAGACATCACATATAAAAGTGTTCCATCTGAAGAATCTCTTGACAGACTTATGGAGGAGCTTGGTATAGCCCTTGAGGATACCCCTAAGGGGACAGTGTGGAAATATAGGCGGTAACCTAGTAAAAGAAAGTTTAAGAGAGGCGAAGCCTCTCATTGTGCTTACAGGAGTGTTTGAGGGACAAAGTCCCTCTTCAATAATCCATTCCCTCTCCCCTTATCAAGGGGAGAGGGATAAAGGGTGAGGGGTTGGTAAATATCTGTTATAATAGGGTTTATCAGGAGGTGAGATTATGTGGCAGAATGTAGCCCTTATTATGATTGGAGTTGGTGGCTTGATTTTAATTGGCTGGGCGGTTCAGGGTTTCTTCTTGTCCAGCGAGGTGCCGTTAATCATCAGGATAGCCGTCGGCGTTATCGGGCTGGGGATGCTGGTGCTCATCGGGGTCGCCATTAGAGACCGCCTCAGGAAGGCTAAAACCGAGGACTTCAAGGGGGTAGAGAAATGATTATCACCACCTCGGCCCCGTCGCCCACGACCATAAGGCGTGCCGGAACTTTAGCTTAATCAGCCCCAGCGGCAGCTCAAGCTGCCTCTTCTCGCTTATGGGGAGCATGTTTATCCTGTCTATCTCTCCCTTCAAAGCGGTAAGTTCTGATTGGTGATTATCCTTGGTGAGAATACCATCAAGGCGGTGTAGCATCTCACGGGCGGATTTTATGCGCTCTTCCCCCATCTCAGCCAGCTTTTGGGGGATAATGCTGTGTTTTGCCTTGAGGCGGTTGAGGCGCAGGATGGCTTCATAGGCAGTCTCGGCAATCTGCTGCCGCGTTAGCCATTCTGTCTCGTAGTTTAGAGAGTACTGCCAGCTCGGTGATAGCAGTGCCTGACGGTGCTCCTCTAAACTCCTGAACAGAACGCGGTAGCCATAACGCTCGGGTTGCTCAAAGCCAAGACAGCCGGGGTCAAGGAAGGGAGAGAGGGGGGCAATAAAAAGACCAAGCCTCTTATCTTCGTTGAACTTCTCCATCAGGTAGCCGCAGTAGTCTATAGTATCCATTACTGACTGGCGGGTCTGCTTCGGCAGCCCGATCATAAAGAATATGTCCAGCCGCCGGCAGCCGGCATCAAGGGCATCGCCTATTGTCTTCTCCAGAGCCTGGTTGGGATAGTTCCTGCCGCAAGCCTGCCTTACCGCCGGGTCGTGTGATTCCGGGGAAATCTCAAGACAGAAGTTGGGGCAGGCTTGCCCCATGTGGCGGATAAATCCCGGCGGCGGTGGGGTGAAAAACTCAAAGATAAACTGGTTTTTAACCTTCTCCTTCTGGAGTAGCTGCAGCACCTTGTTGGCATAGTCCTCTCCCGCCTGGCACAAATCACCAAGGATAAAGATGGGACCGCGGCTTAGGCGCTCAATTTGCCTGACATCGCCAATAACCGACTCTGGAGTGCGGAAGGCGGGCTTTGGGCGGCAGTAGAAGTTACGGAAGGCGGCCGCCGAGCCGCCGCAGATAACACAGTTCTGGGTGCAGCCGCGGCAGGTAAGCACCGCCATAATGGGGTATCTTACCCAGTCCTTAAAGGGGAGGTAGCTGGCAAGGTCGCGGTAGCGGATGACAGAGCGGGCGACGCCGCCATAGTGGTTGACCATAACCCTGTTGATATCAGTCGGAACATGGCAGAGGGGATTTTCCTGCCGTTTACCTTTGTCATCCCGCCAGACCAGATTGGGCACTGCCTTAAGCTCTTTTCCCTTTATTACACACTCCATTAGCTGGCGGAAGGGCTCCTCGGTGGAGTCGCCCCGCAGGACATAGTCTATCTCGGGGTAGTCAAGCAGTTCCTTATAGAAGTAGGATGAGGAGAGACCGCCGAAGACTAGCGTGCTCTGGGGGTGGTATTTTTTCACTATTCGGGCGACCTCAATGGCGCCGTGGCAGTGGACCAGCCAGTGCAGGTCAATACCGAAAACAGCCGCCTTAAGGCGCTTTATCATCTCTTCGGCGTTAAAATTGCTATCATTTAGCATGCGCACTGCCAGATTGACGATACGCACCCGATAGCCGGCGCGCTCCAGATACTCAGCAATGCTGGCTAGACCAATGGGGTACATCTCAAAAACCGGGGAGGGAGGGATGAGGTCGCTGACCGGTCCGTAGAGGATTGTTTTCTGGCGAAAGTCATAGACGCTGGGCGCATGCAGCAAAACCAGGTCAGTTTTGGGCATCTGGGCTAACTTCCCTCCTTGGATTGACTGTTGTCGGTAAGTGAATTCCAGCCTGATGGCTGGGTAGATTTAAGCATCTCCATTATAACCTGTGCCGGCGGTATTGGACAAATCCTGCCTTATATTGCCGGCTCTCTTTACCGACGGGATGGAAATGGTTATAATAGGTCAGGCATACTGAGATTTTATAAAACGGAGGTGTTTAGCTTGGCGGTATTGTATGTAACCTCTTCAGCGGGAGCAGTGGGTAAGACCACAATTTGTGCCGGTCTGGGCCGGCATTTGCTGGATAATGGCAAAAAAGTGGGCTTTCTAAAGCTGGTTATTGGTGACAATAAGCAAACAAAAAGTATTGATGGCGATGCCCTTTTTATGAAACAGATTCTCGGTCTGGATGAACCTTTAGTCACTATTTGCCCCTCTATTGGCAGTCAGGAAAATATAGCCAGCCGGGTTAAGGAAGCCTGTGCCGCCGTTTCCAAAGATAAGGATGTGGTTATTGTTGAGGGGGGGGGCTGTGAGCAGGGAATAGTGGCGGCGCTGGATGGCAAGGTGATTGCTGTTGAGGGCTACTCTAACGGATTGCCAAGGACAGGCTTTAAAAATGGCTACAAGGATTTAGCTGATTATTTGCTGGGCGTTGTCTTAAATATGGTGCCAGCAGGTCAGGTGGAAAGTATCGCCGGCGAGCTAGCCTCTGGTAAAGGCGGGCTGAATATAGTCGGGGTACTTCCTGAAGATAGAACCCTGTTTACACTATCTGTCGGTGAGCTGGCGGAGCACCTTGGGGGAGAGATACTAAATAATGCTGAGAAATCGGCTGAGCTGGTGGACAATTTTATGCTCGGGGCGATGACGGTTGACTCCGGCCCGACCTACTTTGGCCGTAAAGCCAACAAGGCAGCGGTGATAAGCAGCCGGCGCCCGGATATGCAGTTGGCGGCTCTGGAGACCTCGTTAAAATGTCTTATCTTAAGCGGCAAGGAAGCACCAATACCGGCTGTTCTAAGTAGAGCCAAGGATAAGGGTGTTCCCATTATTGCGGTTAAGAGCGATACCCTATCTACAGTAACGGCTATTGAGGATGCCCTGGGAAATGCCAGATTTAACCAGAAGAAGAAGCTACCCAGGCTTGCCGAGATTATGGGCAAGCACTTCAATTTTCCGGCGGTATATCA
>SOJS01000069.1 GCA_004376435.1 Dehalococcoidia bacterium | reverse complement strand
CGCCGGCGTATAATTGACAAAAAATAGATTACCTTTTCTTTATCATCCCACCGGCGCCTTTATCAGTCCATAAAAAGGCAGGCAACAGCAATGGCAGATATCAAAACCCTGGCTCACAGGCTGGCGGAGGTAATTGGGAGGCATAAGGCTGATTATATTGAGGCTCACCTTGAGGAGAGCCAGTCCAGCCACATTAGCTACCGGGGAAGGGAGATGGAGTCTATTGGCAGAACGGCTGCCATCGGCGGCAATGTGCGCGCCCTGGTGAGGGGTGGCTGGGGCTTTGCCAGCTTCAATGACCTGACTAATCTGGGGGGCAGTGTTGAGCTGGCGGTGAAGCAGGCAAAGTTGGTCACTGGTGGGGAGAGTCGGCTGGCTGAGGTGGTAGCGGTGGTGGCTAAAGTGCCCGCCGAAGGGGGTAAAAATCCGCTAACTATCCCTCTGGCGGAGAAGAAACAGCTTCTGGATGAATATAACGACATTATCTGGCGCACGCCGGGGATACAGACCTCGGTTATTGGCTATGGTGATGGCAACAAAAGGAACATCTTTCTAAACTCTCTGGGTAGTTATATTGAGCAGGAGAGAGCCGATATCAACCTTCGTCTCAGTGCTGTTGCCACTAAAGACGGCGATGTGCAGCAGGCAGCAGTAAGTCTGGGCAGCCGCGGTGATTTCAGCCAGATGAGGGGGCTTCGCCAGCAAATAGAGCAAATGGCAAAGCGAGCCGTTGCTCTTCTGTCAGCGCCGCCGGTAAAGGGTGGGGAATATACTGTAGTCTTAGACCCGGTGCTGGCTGGTGTCTTTGTCCATGAAGCCTTTGGTCATCTGTCTGAGGCTGACTTTGTCTATGAAAACGACCGCCTGCGCCAGATTATGGTTCTGGGCAGAAAGTTTGGTGGCGACGGGCTTAATATTGTTGATAGTGCCGTTATCCCCGGGCTGCGTGGCAGCTATAAATATGATGATGAGGGGGTGCCAGCCCAAAAGACCTATCTCATCAGGGAGGGGAGGCTGGTGGGGCGGCTTCATTCCAGAGAGACCGCCGCCAGGATGAAAGAAAAGCCGACCGGCAATGCCCGCGCCGTCAGCTACCGCCACCCGCCTATCGTCCGCATGACCAACACCTATATTGAACCGGGGACAGCCACCTTTGACGACATAATCGCTGATATTAAAGAGGGGGTTTATTGTAAGAACTGGTACGGCGGCACCACCAGTATGGAGATGTTCACCTTCTCCGCCGGCGAAGCCTATATCATTCGCCACGGCAAAATTGCCGAGATGGTGCGGCCGGTGGTGCTGAGTGGTAATGTCTTCACCACCCTGATGAGCATAGAGGCGATCGCCAATGACCTGGAGATGAACCAGGGCGGTGGCTGTGGCAAGGGGGAGCAGGTGCCCCTGCCCGTCTCAAACGGCAGCCCCCATATCAGGATTGGCAAGTGCCTGGTGGGAGGTAAATAGATGGAGGCGATTCTGGCTCAAGCCAAAAAATTAGCCGAGGCGGCCGAGGTCTTTACAGTATCTTCAGAGGAGACATCAGTCCGGTTTGAAGCCAACCGCTTAAAGCATATCCAGAGCCGTCAGCACCGCAGTGTGGCATTGCGTCTTATCAAGCAGGGTCGGCTCGGTCATGCCTCTATTGCCGGACCGGACGATAATCAGGACCTGGTGGCTATGGCGGTTGAGTCAGCCAGTCTTGGTATGTCGGCTAAATTTAGCTTCCCCTCACCGACCCCCTACCCCCAGGTTGAGGTCTTTGACCCTGATATAAAGTCTGTTTCCATTGGGGAAATGGCCAAGCTTGGGGAGGAGATGATAGCCAGTATCACCAGCCATACCCCCGATATTGTCTGTGAGGCAGAGGTGAGCCGGAGTATAGCCTTGGTCAAAATTATAAATTCTCAGGGCGGGCAGATAGACTATAGCAAGAGCCTTTTTAGTCTGGCTGCTGGCGGCAGCCTGATTCGGGGCACGGATATGCTCTTTGTTGGCGAAAGCCAGAGCTCCTGCCGCCCCCTGCTTGAGCCAGAAATAGTAACCGGGGTGGTGAAAAGGCAGCTTGAGCTGGCCAAAAACCAGGCTTCAGTCCCCAGCCGCTTAATGCCGGCCGTCTTTACCCCCCTGGGGGTAGCCAGCGCCCTCATCCTACCCCTGATGACAGCCTTTAACGGCAAAACAGTCCTGCAGGGGGCATCACCTATTGGGGGGAGGCTTGGCGAGCCTGTTTTTGATAGCCAGCTGTGGCTATGGGATGACCCGACTATTGCCTACCGACCCCAAAGCCGCCCTGGTGATGATGAAGCTGTGCCCAGCCAGCGCACCCCCCTCATTGAGGAGGGGAAAGTAGCCGGCTTCCTTTATGACCTGGAGACAGCCACTCTGGCTCATACCCGGAGCACCGGTAACGGTAGCCGGAATAGTGGTGGACTGCCCACCCCGTCACCCAGCGCCTTTATTATTGGTGGCGGCGATGCCACCCTTGACGAGATGATTGGGGACATAAAGGAAGGGCTGGTGATTGAGCAGGTGATGGGGGCGGGGCAGGGCAACATCCTGGGCGGTGATTTCAGCGGCAATGTCCTTTTAGGTTATAAGGTGGAAAGTGGTAAAATAGTAGGTAGGGTTAAAGATACTGTTGTCTCGGGAAATATCTACCAGATTCTTAAAGATATTATAGCTATTGGCAGCCAGGCGAAATGGGTCGGCGGCTTCCTGAACACCCCGCCCATCTACTGTCCCAACCTGTCAGTAGCTAGTAAGAGGTAGTTATTAGGGGATGTTTAGTAAGAGGAGTTCAAGAGGGGCGAAGCCCCTCTCAAGAAATATCTTCCCCCTCTCCTTTGAAGGAGAGGGGGATACAGGGGGTGAGGTAGATAAATAAAGACT
>SOJS01000090.1 GCA_004376435.1 Dehalococcoidia bacterium | reverse complement strand
GTCTCCCACTGGTATTCCATCGAAGCAACAGCAGGGAAGGATAATATCTTTTTCCTGGAGATTAATAACATCGGCAGTAAAGCAATTACAGATATAAAGTTATCCTCGGACAAACCTGAAGGCTGGGTTATCGACTTCAAGCCACGGGAAATAGATTATCTTGGCCCCGGCAGGATCCAGACGGTTGATGTCAACATCCAGCCGCCCGGGAATGCGGCTAGAGGGGAACATGAAGTCAACTTTATTGCTGAGGCTAATGAAATACGAAAAGTGGAAAAGTTTTGGGTGACAGTGAAGCCGGCATTGTGGCTATGGGTTGGGGTTGGAGTAGCGCTCGTAGTCGTTGTCGGCTTTGTTTTAATCTATATGCGCTTTGGCAGGCAGAAATCAGGAACATGAGACGGCTTACCCAAAGGGAAGCCATTCAACTATAAGTCAAGGAGGGTAATATGATTGAGCGAGTCCACGAGCATATCGTCAGCGAGCTTAAAGCCAACACAATCACAGACACCATTTTCGTCATCGTGGCAATTTTCCTCAACCTGCTCACTCTGGGCATTAATTCTGGCATTGCTTCGGGGGGAGGAGACGGTACGACAACGATTATCATGTTCACCTTTGTGGCTCTCCTGATAGTAGTCAATCTGGTTGCCGAGGTTGGACTGATAAGGGGCAGGCAAACGAGAATAAAACTCCTGAATGGTCTCTTAAAGATGTACAAAGACCAGGGTGTGGAGGGTTACTATGACTCATCACTCCTGAGCGATTATCAGACCAGATACAACCTGTTCATGCTCGCCGTCCTTTTTACCGGTCTGGTCGCCCTTATCGTACCCTTTGTGCTCTGGGCAATGTGATTCCTGTTAGATTTGGTTGTCCCTTACTGAGCAACCAAGTCCTGCTTTCAAGGGTCTGCTTGATTGCTACTCTCCTCCTCAAGCTGCTCCATAATGCGGGCGGCTCGGGGGTAGCCGATGTGGAGCCGCCGCTGCAAAAAAGAGGTAGAGATTTGCTTGTGTTGCTCAGCCAGTTGCCTAGCTGACTCAAGTAGCGGGTCCTGGGGATAGCCGCCTCTGGTGGTGGTTACTGATGGGGCAAGCTCCTCAACCTTTAACTGGGGCATCTCTTCCCTCTGCTGACCACCCCAGAAGTAAACCAGCCTCTCCACCTCAGCCTCAGAAACAAAGCACCCCTGCAGGCGTTTCGGCTTGGCTGCCTCGGTGGGCATATAGAGCATATCCCCCCGCCCCAGCAGCTTTTCGGCACCGCCCATATCAAGGATAGTGCGTGAGTCAACCTGAGAGGTAACGGCAAAGCTAATTCGGGTGGGGAAGTTCGCCTTAATGAGGCCGGTAACGACATCCACCGACGGGCGCTGGGTAGCCACAATGAGGTGAATACCAGTGGCTCGGGCAAGCTGAGCCAGGCGGCAAAGGATATGCTCCACTTCATCAAAGCCGGTCATCATCAAATCAGCAAGCTCATCAATAACCAGCATCAGGTAGGGAAGTTTCTCCTCCCCCGACCTGTTTTTATTGTAGCCCTCAACATTACGGGCACTGTCAGTCGCCAGTTTCTGATAGCGCTTGTCCATCTCCTGATTAAGCCAGCGGAGGGTGCCCAGAGCTTTGTTGGTATCAACTATCACCGGTGCCGCCAGGTGGGGGATGCTGTTAAAGGGGGTCAGCTCCACCCGCTTGGGGTCAACCATAATGAACTGGACATCACTGGGGGTGTTATGCATCAGCAGGCAGCAGATAATAGAGTTCAGACAGACCGTCTTGCCACTGCCAGTAGCCCCGGCAATAAGAAGGTGGGGCATCCGGGATAAATCAGCCGCCATTGCCTCACCACCAGCCCCCTTGCCCAGTGCCAGGCACAGCTTGGACTTGGCGGCTATCTTCTGGAAAGCATTGGTCTCTATCACCCCGCGCAGGCTGACCAGCCCTGAGATTGTATTCGGCACCTCAATCCCGACTATTGACTTACCCGGCACCGGGGCTTCAATGCGGATACTGGGTGCCGCCAGCGCCAGAGCCAGGTCATTAGCCAGCGAGGTAATCTTCTCCACCTTAACCCTTGTCTTGGATACCTCCTCCTGCCTGACCTTAACACTGCCATCCCTATCCTTCTCCCTTACCTCCTTCATCTTCCTTTCCCAGCCCGGCTCCAGGCCAAACTGGGTAACTGTTGGTCCAGCGTTTATCTGCACCACCTTAACCTCAACACCGTAACTGGCTAGCGCCTCTTCAATTAACTTAGCCCTTTGCACATTATCCGCCTGGCCAAACTCAACCTCGGGGGCTCTATCCAGAATATCAACCGGCGGCAGTTGCCAGCCGTCAGCGGTAATTAAGGCCGGTGACTGGCCGTATTTCTTCCACACCTCCTCAGCTACCTGACGCAATTCCACTTGGGTAGGTGATGGGGTAGCGGCTTCGGCTTCTTTCCTGGGGACCTCAGGGGGCGCCAGGACCGGCGGTGTCATCCTTTCCGTGGTCGTCGGCTCGGTATAAGCATGCGGGCGGAGAGGCGGCTCAAGCTCCTCAATAGGCGAGATCGGCGGGGATGGCGCTCTAAACAGTCTGCCCAGCCATGAAATCATACTGACCAGCAGGTAGAAACAGGCTCTGGGGGCTACCAGAATAATTCCCACAACGACAAATCCCAGCAGGCGCAGCAGGCTTGCCCAGAGAGGATAGTCAACAATATCCTGACCGATGATAGCCAAGCCGATGCTGCCGCCCTGATTAAAAAAAGCCAGTATCCCCCATATCGCCACGGCCAAGGCAACAGTTCCCAGCCACCTATTCCACTGATAGAGCTTCCAGCGCTGGACAAAAGCCGATAACTGCCGCCGCCAGAGCATGCCAGCAATGACTAAAACAGCAATGACGACCAGAGCCAGCCCCCAGCCAAACAGCCCGACGGCGGTGTCCCCGATATTGGTCGCCCACGAGGTTAATGCCGACCACCCCCAGAAGAGGAGCGCCACAAAGATAAGCAGCAGGGTCAGCCGCCGCACCAGTGGCGATAACAGAAAATGGAACAGCCCGCTCCAAAGCGGTTTTCTGGGCTTTTCCCTAGATTTACCGCCGGTGTCCCGGGCTCTGCTTTTGATATTGGCTTTCTTCCTCGCCATATCCGCCTCGGCTAAAAAGCTACACCTTCACCATAAAGGGCAAAATCATAGGACGGCGTCGGGTCTGCTCATAGTAAAATTTATTCAGGGTATCCCTGACCTTGGTGCTGATAAAGTCCCACTCAGTCGGGCGCTTACCGGAGCGGTCCAGGGTTCGGACTACCAGGTCACGGCTCTCCTCCAGCATATCCTTTGATTCTCTGGTATCAACAAAGCCACGGGAGACAATATCAGGCCGCCCTATCAGCTTGCCAGTCTGCTGATTAACGGCAATAATAACCACCACCATGCCATCCCGCGACAGCATCCTCCGGTTGCGAAGCACCACGCTGCCGATGTCGCCGACACTGAGACCATCCACATAGACATTGCCGGCACTAATCTTGCCCGTTACCTTGGCTGACTGCGGGTTGAGCTCAAGAACATCACCATCCTCAAGGACAAAGGTGCTATCCCTGGGGATACCGACTGACTCGGCTAACCCAGCGTGAATGCTCAGGTGGCGATATTCGCCGTGGATTGGCATAAAGAATTTCGGCTTGACTAAATTGAGCAGCAGCTTTAGCTCCTCCTGGCCGCCATGCCCGTGGACATGAACCGGCGCCACCTTATCATAAAGCACCTGAGCCCCCTGCTTGAACAGGCTATCCACCGTTCTATTAATCAGCGATTCATTGCCAGGAATAGCGCTGGCGGAAAGAACCACGGTATCACCTCGCAGAATATGAAGCTGGCGGTGGTCGCGATTAGCTATACGAACCAAAGCCGAAGTCGGCTCCCCTTGGCTGCCGGTGGTAACAAAGGCAATCCTGTTACGGGGCAGGCCATGAAGCTCATCAAGCCGACCCAGTACCTTATCCGGGTCTTTAAGATAACCTAACTCCAGCGCCATGCGGGTGGTATCACTCATACTGCGCCCGACAACAAAGACGCGGCGCTGGTGCTTGGCGGCGGTGTCAATAACCTGCTGAATACGGGAGATAAGCGAGGCAAAGGTGGTCACAATCACCCTGCCCGGGGCATCAGCCATAATATGGTCCAGGGCCTCACCAACCAGCTTTTCTGATGGCGTGTAGCCCGGCAGCTCGGCATAGGTAGAATCGGAGAGGAGAAGCAGAACCTCTTGGGCGCCCAGCTGTGCCAGCCGTGAAAGGTCGGTCGGCTTACCATCAACCGGGGTATGGTCAAGCTTAAAGTCTCCGCTATGGACGACAATGCCCGCCGGCGTATGGATGATGAGACCGACCGAGTCGGGTATGCTGTGGCAGACAGGGAAAAACTCAACCCGGAACTTTCCCAGTGTCACCTGCCCCCCAGGCGGTACTACCTTGAGTTCGGCGCCGGCAAGCGCCTTCCGCTCCTTAAGCTTGACCGAGATAAGCCCCTGGGTAAGCCTGGTGGAGTAAACGGGCACATTAAGCTGGGGCAGGAGGTAGGGCAGGGCGCCAATATGGTCCTCATGGCCGTGGGTGATGATTATCCCCTTTATCTTCCGCTTCTTCTCCAGCAGGTAGCTGATGTCAGGGATTACCAGGTCAATGCCCAGCATGCTTTCTTCGGGGAACATAAGCCCGGCATCAATGACGATAATGTCATCTTCATACTCCATCACCATCATGTTCTTGCCGATTTCGCTCAAGCCACCGAGGGGAATTACCTTTAATCTTATCTTGGTCATAAACTTAAACCTCAAACATGCTTAACTGCTGCGGCGATGGCTCTACCTCGGCTATATTTTTCGCCTCAGCCAGCAGCTTGGGAATCTTAAGCATATCTTCCTCAATAATACGGCGCAGGCTCTGCTGGTGAAGGGCAGCCGCCGGGTGATACATAGCATAGTAGATAATATCATCCCGCTTCTGGGCAGTACCGTGAATCTTGCTTATGCTCTTGCCGGGGAAAAACATCGCCATTGAGTAGCGCCCTAAAGTGACAATCATCTTGGGTTTAATTATCTCAATCTGGCGGTTCAGCCACTGGCGGCAGTTCTCTATCTCCATGGGTAGGGGATCACGGTTGCTGGGGGGACGGGTTTTAACCACGTTGGTGATATATACCTGCTGCCGTTTTAAGCCGATAGCGGCCAGCAGTTCATCCAGAAATTGCCCGGCCGGTCCGACAAAGGGGCGCCCCTGCTTGTCTTCGTGCCAGCCAGGTGCCTCACCGATGAACATTATCTCGGCATCCTCGGCGCCTTCACCAGGTACAGCTCTAGTCCGATATTTGGCTATCTCACACTTCTGGCAGAGTTCAATCTCTTTATAAAGCTCGCTCAGCGCTGACATCTCATCTCATTAAAGCAGGCGACCAACCTTTTGATTATGGTAGCACTTTTTATATGTCAAGTCAATTAAGAAACGGTTTGTCAAAGCAGGGGCAATTGTTGTAAACTATCCTAAAAATCAGCTTTTATCCAGGAAGAGAGAGTGAACTTTATAAATCAAACCGACCCCGAAATCAGCCAGGCAATTATCAGGGAGGGGAAGCGGCAGCGGGAAACGATAAACCTTATCGCCTCTGAAAACTACGCCAGCAAAGCAGTGCTTGAAGCCGAGGGCTCGCTCCTGACCAACAAGTATGCCGAGGGTTATCCCCAGCGGCGCTACTATGGCGGCTGTGAGAATGTGGACACTGTTGAGAACCTGGCTATCCAGAGGGCAAAAGAGCTATTTTGCGCCCAGCATGTTAATGTCCAGCCCCACAGCGGGGCTCAGGCTAATATGGCGGCTTACTACGTCCTGCTGGATTATGGCGACAAGGTTATGGGCATGAGTCTGGCTCACGGCGGTCACCTCACCCACGGCGACAGGGTGAGCTTCTCCGGCTTATCATACAACTTCATCCCCTACGGGATTAACCGGGAAACAGAGCGGATTGACTACCAGCAGGTAGAAAAGCTGGCTCGGGAGCACAAGCCCAAGCTGATTGTCGCCGGCGCCAGCGCCTACCCCCGCATTATTGACTTTGAGCGCTTGCGGCAAATTGCTGACCTGGTGGGAGCCAAGCTTATGGTGGATATGGCACACATAGCCGGTATAGTGGCGGTAGGACTGCACCCCACCCCAATGCCCTATGCCGATGTCGTCACCTCAACAACACACAAGACACTGCGTGGTCCCAGGAGCGGCTTTATTCTATGCCGCCGTGAACTGGCTCAGGCAGTAGATAACGCCGTCTTCCCCAGAATGCAGGGTGGTCCCCTGATGCATGCCATCGCGGCTAAAGCGGTCGCCTTCCATGAAGCTGCCCGGCCTGATTTTCTTGACTACCAGAAAGCAACACTGGATAATGCCCTTACCCTGGCCAGTGAGCTAAAAAGGCTGGGGCTGCGCCTGATATCAGGCGGCACCGATAACCACCTGCTTCTAGTAGACCTCACCAAGACCGGCGTCAGCGGCCGGGAAGCAGAGAAGGCACTGGAGGCGGCTAGCATTGTGGTTAATCGCAACGCCATCCCCTTTGACCCCCAGCCACCGGCGGTAACCAGCGGCATCAGGCTGGGCACACCGGCAGTAACCACACGCGGTTTCAGAGCCGAGGAAATGAAACTCATCGCCTCATTAATCGTCAGGGTAATCACCAATATTGATAACACTGATATCCAGAACCAGGTAAAAAAAGAAGCCAGCCAGATATGCCGGCGCTTTCCGGTGCCGGGAATTGACACCTAGGACTTTTTAGCCAAAATTTTGCCCCTTTAGAGAAGCCCATCAATAGTGCTATAATATTTTAGGTGCTATAAATTAAAGCTATTTCTAAAGGGGGTAAAATTTAATGGATGAGCTGAAGGTATTCACCGGCAATGCCCACCCGGCTCTAGCCAAGGCGATTACGGAATATCTTAAAATACCCTTGGGTAAGTGTGAGGTCTTTGAGTTCAGCAACGAGAATATCTTTGTCCGCATTCTGGAGAATGTCCGCCAGCGAGACACCTTTGTCATTCAGCCCCTCTCCTCGCCGGTGAATAAGAACCTGGTGGAGCTGCTGATTATGCTTGATGCCCTAAAAAGAGCCTCAGCCGGGCGTATCACCGCCGTCATCCCCTACTACGCCTACGGCCGCACTGATAAAAAAGACCAGCCCCGGGTGCCAATAACCGCCAGGCTGGTTGCTGACCTGCTCACGGTAGCTGGGGCTAACCGGGTACTGACTGTGGATTTGCACGCTGCCCAGATTCAGGGCTTCTTTAACATACCGGTTGATGAGCTGACAGCGCTTAATATTCTAGGCAGTTATTTTAAGGGTAAAACCTTTAATAATCTGGTGGTAGTGGCCACTGACATCGGCATTTCCAAGCGGGCGCGTGACCTGGCGGAAAAGCTTAATGCCCCGCTGGCAATTATGGAAAAGAGGCGGCTGGGCAACGCCGGACAGACGGAGACATTGAATGTCATCGGTGAGGTGGCGGGCAGGGTGGCGCTTACTGTTGATGATGAAATAGACACCGCCGGCTCCCTGACAAACACTGTCGCCACCCTGCTGGAGAAGAAGGTTAAGGAGGTATATGCCTGCTGCACCCATCCTGTTTTCTCCGGTCCTGTCCTTGGGAGGATAGCCTCATCGCCGGTGAAGGAGGTAATAGTTACCGATACCCTCCCCGTAAACAACGAAAAGGAGATGGGTAAGATTACCGTCCTGCCCATAGCGCCACTGCTGGGTGAAGCCATCCAACGCATCCATACCGGAAAATCAATAGGAGCTATGTTTGAGTAAAGGAGGCTGATTCGAGGGGAAGACTATGCTTAAATGGCTGGGTGGTCTGGTTGATTCCAATGAGAAGGAGCTGAAACAGCTAAAGCCAGTAGTTGACCGAGTAAATGAGCTGGAGGATGAATTTGAAAAGCTTGGCGATGACGAGCTGCGGGGCAAGACTGATGAGTTTAAGAAGCAGCTTAAAAGCGGTAGCTCACTGGATGAACTCCTGCCCCAAGCCTTCGCCGCCGTCCGTGAAGCCGCCAAGCGAACAATAGGCCAGCGCCACTTTGATGTCCAGCTTATGGGCGGTGTTGTCCTCCACCAAGGCAAAATCGCCGAGATGAAAACCGGCGAGGGCAAAACACTGGTGGCCACCCTTCCCCTCTATTTAAACTCACTTGGCGGTCAGGGCTGCCACCTGGTGACCGTCAATGACTACCTGGCACGGCGAGACCCCTACTGGATGGGGCCTATCTACCATGCCCTGGGGGTGAGTGTTGCCAGCATCTACCCCCAGCAGACCCCGGATGAGCCTATCCCGGCCCGCCTCTATGACCCCGACTTTGATTCCGGGGATGACCACTGGCGCCACTTTCGCCCCATCCCCCGCCGTGAGGCTTATGAGGCTGATATTGTCTACGGCACCTCAAGTGATTTTGGCTTTGACTACTTAAGAGATAACATGGTCGTTGACCTATCTCGCTGTGTTCAGCGCCGGCTTAACTACGCCATTGTTGATGAGGTGGACAACCTGCTTATTGATGAGGCACGCACCCCGCTCATTATTAGCGGTGCCGCTGAAGAAGCCGCCCAAAAATATCATACCTTTGCCCGATTTGTCCCCCGCCTGCGTTCCGAGCAGGACTACACCGTAGACGAAAAGACACGCACCGTCAACCTGACCGATGCCGGCATCACCACTGTGGAGAAGATGCTCAAGAGAGAGGGCCTGCTAAAGTCGCCCGACCTCTATGACCCGACCAATCATTCCCTGACCCGCTATCTGGACAGTGCCCTGAAAGCCTATGTCCTTTATAAAAGAGACCGCGACTATGTAGTCAAGGACGGCCAGGTTATCATCGTTGATGAGTTCACCGGACGGCTGATGCTTGGCCGCCGCTACTCGGAAGGGCTGCATCAGGCACTAGAAGCCAAAGAGGGAGTCAAGGTGCAGCGGGAGAGCATGACCTATGCCACTATAACCATCCAGAACTACTTCCGCATGTACCAAAAGCTATCCGGCATGACCGGCACCGCCCTCACCGAGGCTGAGGAGTTCCACAAGATATACAAGCTTGAGGTGGTGGTTATCCCGACCCACAAACCAATGATCCGCCTCGACTCTCCCGACCAGATATACAAGGATGAGATGTCCAAGTTCAAGGCAACGGTGCGCGAGATTGAACAGCTCCACCAACAGGAGCAGCCGGTGCTCATCGGCACGGTGTCTATTGAGAAGTCAGAGCTTTTAAGCGACCTGCTCAAGAAGAAAGGAATACCCCATCAGGTGCTCAACGCCAAGCATCACGAGAAGGAAGCCCATATCATCACCCAGGCAGGTCAGCCGGGGGCGGTAACGGTAGCCACCAACATGGCCGGGCGCGGCGTTGATATTGTCCTCGGCGGCAGTTCTGATGGGCAGGGGGAGGCGGAGTGGCAGAAACAGCACAACAAGGTAGTTGAACTTGGCGGGCTTCATATTATCGGCACCGAGCGCCACGAGGCAAGGCGGATTGATAACCAGCTGCGGGGTAGAGCCGGGCGGCAGGGTGACCCGGGCAGCTCCCGCTTCTATGTATCTTTAGAGGATGATGTCGTCCACCGCTTTGGCGGCGAGCGCATTAAAGGCATTATGGACTGGGCTGGACTGGATGAGAACACCCCGATTGAGAATGCGCTGGTAAATAAGGCGATTGAGAATGCTCAAGTTCAAGTAGAGGGCTACCACTTTGATATGCGCAAGCACCTGGTGGAATATGATGATGTCATCAACAAACAGCGTGAGGTTATCTACAGTGAGCGGCAGAAGATACTAAGCGGCGCCGACCTGAAGACAAACATCCTGACCATGGTCAAGCAGGAGATAGAGGCTATGGTGGCCGCCCACACCGGTGATGGCTACGATACCAGCCAGAATATTGAAGCCCTGATAGCTGATGTAGTTACCATTTTTCCCCTGCCGCCGGAAGTCAATGCCAGTGCCCTCTCTCAGCTCAAGCCAGAGCAGATTGAGGAGAGGCTAACTAGGGAGGCGGAGGCTCTCTATGAGAAACGGGAGGGGGAGTTTGGCTCGGACAAGATGAGAGTTCTGGAGCGTCTGGTAATGCTGCGCATTATAGACAACCTGTGGGTGGAGCACCTGACAATAATGGAGAACATGCGCCAGGGGATAGGGCTGATGGCAGCCGGCCAGCGCGACCCGCTGGTCGCCTACAAAAGACAGGGGCACAACCTCTTTGGCAACCTGCTGTCAACCATCCAGCATGATGTCGCCCATACTATCTATCATGCCAGCATTGTTCAGAAGCAAGCCTCCCAACCGGCGCCGTCAAGAATGGCTCAGGTCGCCGCCGCCAGTACCGGCAGCACTAATAAACAACCCCTAAAGGCAGGAGGCAAAAAAGTCGGCCGCAACGACCCCTGCCCCTGTGGCTCAGGTAAGAAATATAAGAAATGCTGTGGAAGGTGAGAATGTTGCGGTTTGAAAAGTTGCCTAATAATTTACTCGTGAGGTCATCAGTATGGATGTTTT
>SOJS01000014.1 GCA_004376435.1 Dehalococcoidia bacterium | reverse complement strand
TGCTTCGGGGGATAGGGCTAGCTTTCTGCCGATGAAGGCAACCAGTAAAGCCAGCAGACGAAAATCTTTAGGGTTTAACTGTTTTTCCATCCTTGTGTGTACCTTCCCTTGGCACAGGCGAGGGGGAAGGGTGCTGCGTGAAATCACTATGCTACTATATGGAGCACGCCTTGTCAATAGTGTTTAAGTTACTTTAAGTTACTTAGGGATGTGCTAAAATAGCCTTACTTATGATTAACGATGGCAGAAATTACTTAGCGGTGGCGAGCAAAGCCCCTCATTCTCTTAAAGAAAGGCTGGCTGATTTTTTAACCCTGAGCCGAGGTGTCATCGGTCTGGTAATCCTTTCTTTAAGCTTTATCGGCAGCAGTGCTTACCTGACGGTAGTCATCCTCGCCCTAGTTGGTGGGGCCACCGATATTCTTGATGGTAAGGTAGCCAGACACTACCTCGGTGATGGCAAAGAGGGCAAACTAGGCCGCTATGACATAGAAATAGATACCCTGTTTATTCTCTGTATTATAGGTTATCTTTCCTTTTCCGAAATAGTCATCCCCACATTAGCTGGCTTGGGCTGGATAGCTCTGGCAATAACCGGCGCCTTTATTTACAAAAGGAAGGCTAAAGTCTTAGTAATGATTGAAGTCCCCAGCGTTATCGGCATGCTTGTTGTTGCCGCCCTGTATAACCTGCAAATATTTATCTTCATCATCCTGCCCATTTTCGCTATTGGTCTTGTCCTTAACCGCCGCCGTGTCCTCTACATAATTTTTGAGTACTGGCCCAAGATATTTTCCCAGTGAAAAACCCGCCACCCCCCTGCCTCCAGCCTGGCGGGCAGGGATTTTAGGAAATTACCAGATAATTCTCCCTTAAGGGTATTGACAAAAATTAAAGATAGTGGTATCATAAAGGGTTGTAATTATGCCTCTCAAGGTTTTACCTTATTATATTTCCCTATTAGCCACAGGTCTTATTCCGGATTAATGCCGCATAATGCAAATTTTCGTTTGTCCATTTAAGGAGTGGAGCTAGAGTGGTTTTTGTTTCACCAACACGTGCTGAAGGCAGGAAACTGCCTGTTTTTAGAAAATCCTATGCCCGATTACCCCAAGTACTGGATGTACCCAATCTAATTAAGATTCAGCTAGAATCTTACCGCTGGTTCCAGGAAGAAGGGCTCAAGCAACTGCTGGAGGAAGTATCCCCCATCAAGGACTTCACCGGCAACCGGCTGGAGCTCAGTTTTGCCGGCTTTGAGTTCCGCCAGCCCCTCCACAGCGAGCTGGAGTGCCGCCAACGAGACCTGACCTATTCAACCCCCCTCTACATCAGGACACGGCTGCTGGTTAAAGAAAGCGGAGAGATTAAGGAGCAAGACCTGTTCTTCGGTGATATTCCGCTAATGACCGCCAAAGGCACCTTTATCACCAGCGGCGCCGAAAGAGTGGTCGTCAGCCAGCTACTGCGCTCGCCAGGTGTCTATTTCACCCTTGAGGAAGACCCCACCAGTGGCCGCGGATTGTGCTCGGCCAAGCTAATCCCCACCCGCGGGGGCTGGCTGGGATTTGAGTCCAGTAACCGTGATGTTATTTCCGTCAAGATAGATGGTAAAAGAAAGATTCCCGTTACCACACTGCTGCGCGCTATTGGCTACGGCAGTGATGAGCAACTACTAAAGCTATTTTCAGCCGAGGATAATTCCCCGGAGCACCAGTTCATCCGCTCAACCATTGAGCGTGACCCTCTGGTCAGAAGCGAGTCTGATGCCCTGCGCGATATCTACCACAAACTGCGCCCCGGTGACCCACCCTCCAGCGACGAAAATGCCAGAAAACTGATAACCAATCTCTTCTTTAACTCAACTCGCTACAACCTGGGTGCTGTTGGTCGCTACAAGCTTAACAAGCGGCTGGGGCTTGATATTGACCTGAAAGAGCGGGCTTTAACCAAGGAAGATATTATAGAGATAGCCAGGCATATCATTATGGTCAATAATGGCAGTGACAGCCCTGATGATATTGACCACCTGGGAAACCGGCGGGTGCGTACTGTTGGCGAGCTTATTCAAAACCAGTTCCGCATTGGCCTGCTTCATCTGGAGCGGGTCGCCAAGGAGCGGATGAGCATCATCGCCACCGAGGCAATCACCGCCAGCGCCCTGGTCAATACCCGCCCGGTGGTGGCGGCTATCAGGGAGTTCTTCGGCAGTTCCCAGCTATCACAGTTCATGGACCAGACCAACCCGTTAGCCGAGCTAACCCATAAGCGCCGCCTATCAGCCATCGGACCGGGCGGGCTATCCCGGGAGCGGGCTGGCTTTGATGTCCGCGATGTCCACCACTCCCACTATGGTAGAATCTGCCCCATTGAGACGCCAGAGGGACCTAATATCGGTCTTATCGGCTCCCTGGCTACCTATGCCCAGGTTAACGATTATGGCTTTATTGAAACGCCATACCGCCGGGTTATTACCCAGCTAGGCAACAGCGACCAAAGGCTAGCCGGTAAGAAAGCCAGGGAGGCAGTGCTTGATAGGAAAAAAACTATCGTAGAGGCTAGGGCTACCATTACCCCCCAGCTGGCAACTAAACTATCCAAACTCAAGCCAAGGGAAATAAAGGTGGTGCCCTTTGTCTCTGATGAGATTATCTACCTATCCGCCGATAAAGAGGATGAATATACCATCGCCCAGGCTAATGCCCAGCTTGACCAGAATAGCCAGTTTGTGGAGGAAAAGATTGAAGCCAGAATAGGTAACCGCTATCTGCTGGAAACACCGGATAAAATCCAGCTAATGGATGTATCACCCAAACAGATAGTCAGTGTCGCCACAGCACTGATACCCTTCCTGGAGCATAATGACGCCAACCGCGCCCTGATGGGCTCCAATATGCAGCGGCAGGCGGTGCCCCTGCTCCGCCCCGAGGCGCCTCTGGTAGCCACCGGTATGGAAATGGAAGCTGCCAGACACAGCGGGCAGGTAATATTTGCCCAAAATGCGGGCACGATAGCCTCGGTTACCAGCTCACAGATTGTGGTTACCACAGATAACGGCGAGAAGGACATATACCCGCTAATGAAATTTGTCCGCACTAACCAAGGGACCTGCATTGACCAGCACCCAATAGTCAGTAAAGGTGACCGGGTGGAAGCCGACCAAGTTATCGCCGATAGCTCAGCTACCGATCAGGGAGAGTTAGCCCTGGGGCAGAATGTTTGTTGTGCCTTTATGAGCTGGAAAGGCTATAACTTTGAGGATGCCATCATCATCAGCAACCGCTTGATTAAGGAGGACAAGTTCACCTCCATTCACATTGAGAAGTATGAGGTAGAGGCGCGGGATACCAAGCTGGGTCCGGAAGAAATCACCAGAGATATACCCAATGTCGGTGAGGAAAGCCTGCGTGAACTTGATGAAAGCGGCATTATCCGCATCGGTGCCAAGGTCGGTCCCGGCAACATACTGGTCGGTAAGATTACCCCCAAGGGGGAGACCGAGCTATCAGCAGAGGAGAAACTGCTGCGAGCTATCTTCGGTGAAAAAGCCAGAGAGGTAAAGGACACCTCCCTGCGAGTGCCCCACGGTGAGTGGGGGAAGGTGATTAATGTCAAGGTCTTCTCCCGTGATAGTGGCGATGACCTGCCAGCCAAGGTTAACCAATGGGTGCAGGTCTGGGTTGCCCAGAGGCGAAAAATCTCGGCTGGGGATAAGATGGCTGGCCGGCACGGCAATAAAGGAGTTATTGCCCTGGTAGCACCGGCTGAGGACATGCCCTTCCTTCCCGATGGCACCCCGGTAGATATTATCCTCAACCCGATTGGTGTCCCATCACGCATGAATATCGGTCAGGTCTTAGAAACCCACCTCGGCTGGGCAGCGCAGGCAGGTTTTAAAGCACTGACCCCTGTCTTTGATGGTGCCGATGATGTTGCCATTGAGGATGCCCTAGCCAGAGCCTGGATAACCCGAAAGGCAGGGGCAGTCAACCACGACGGTGAAATACCGGTGGTGCAGTTGGAGCTAGCCAAGGCATGGCTTAAGAGCCACGGCTACAATGGCGATAGAGTATTTAGCGATGACTATCCAGGAGAAGCAAAGCAGGTCTGCCTGCGTCTGTGGCTGAAAGAGCTGGGGGTCGCCAGCCGAGATATTAAAAATCTGGATGAGGCAGTAGCCAAGGTAAATTTGAGAAAAAATCTCCTGCCACCCACTACCGGCAAGATGATACTCCATGACGGATACACCGGTGAGCCGTTTGACCAGCCAGTAACGGTGGGCAACATCTATATGATGAAGCTAATCCACCTGGTTGAGGATAAGGTTCACGCCCGTTCCACCGGTCCCTACTCCCTGATTACCCAGCAGCCCTTAGGGGGCAAGGCTCAATTCGGGGGTCAGCGCTTTGGCGAGATGGAGGTCTGGGCACTAGAAGCCTACGGCGCCGCCCACAACCTCCAGGAGATGCTGACTATAAAGTCGGATGATGTCATCGGTCGGGATAAAACCTATGAGGCTATTGTTAAAAATAAGGACATCCTCCAGCCCGGTGTGCCGGAATCATTTAGGGTTCTGGTAAAAGAGCTGCAAAGCCTAGGGCTGGCTGTTGAGGTGATAAATGAGGAGGGGGAAAAGTCAAACGTTGCCGAGGAAACAGCGGAAAGCATTAAACTGGAGGCTGGGCTTGAAACAATAAAAGAAACCTCTAAGGAAAAGGCAGCTGAGGGAGGAGAGGAAGTTGCTTGAGGTTAACGATTTTGATGCCGTCCGCATCTCTCTGGCTTCACCGGAGCAGATAAGAAGCTGGTCTTACGGTGAGGTAACCAAGCCAGAGACCTTCAACTACCGCACCCTGAAGCCGGAAAGAGACGGGCTTTTCTGCGAGAGAACTTTTGGCCCCACCAAAGACTTTGAATGCTACTGTGGCAAATATAAAAGGATACGCTACAAGGGGATTATCTGTGATAAGTGCGGCGTTGAGGTTGCCCGGGCTAAGGTGCGCCGGGAGAGAATGGGGCACATTGAGCTAGCCTGCCCGGTGAGCCACATCTGGTTTGCCCGAGGAATACCCAGCCGATTGGGGCTGCTGCTTGACCTGTCACCACGCAACCTGGAGAGGATTCTTTATTTCTCCCACTATATCATTATCACCATAGACGAAGAGGCACGCCAGCAAGCAATTAAACAGCTTGGGGAGGCCAGTGCCGAGGAGATTGCCCAGCGCCAAAAAGAGGTGGAAGCCAAAATTGCCGAGATGGAGAAGAAAAAGGCAACCGTGGAGGAGGTAAACGAGCTGCGGCGCCAGTTTGGTGAGGAAAAAGCTCAGCTTGAGGAAAAGCTCGCCAGTGAGGTGGAACAACTAAAAGACCTCCGCCAGCGAGCCCTGCTTACCGAGAACCAGTATCAGGAGCTGAAAAGGAAATACAGTCAGATTTTTGAGGCCGGGATGGGTGCTGAGGCTATTCTCCAGATTATCAAGGAAATTGACCTTGATAAGATGCGTGACAGCCTTCTTCAGGAAATCCACTCCACCTCAGGTCAGCACCGAAAGAAGGCATCAAAACAACTGCGGGTAGTGGAATCATTCCGCCGCAGTGGTAATAAACCGGAGTGGATAATTATAACCGTGTTGCCCGTCCTGCCCCCCGACTTAAGACCTATGGTTCAGCTAGACGGGGGTAGATTTGCCACCAGCGACCTTAATGATTTATATCGGCGGGTGATAAACCGCAATAACCGGCTGCGCCATCTGATGGAAATAGGAGCACCGGAGATTATCGTCCGCAACGAGAAACGGATGCTCCAAGAGGCGGTTGATTCCCTGATTGATAATGGCAGAAGGGGGCGAGCCGTCTCCGTCAGCGGCAACCACAAACTAAAGTCGCTGTCTGATATGCTGCGGGGCAAACATGGACGCTTCCGCCAGAACCTGCTCGGCAAAAGGGTTGACTACAGCGGGCGCTCAGTGATCATTGCTGGTCCCGAGCTTGAGCTTCACCAGTGTGGCCTACCGAGGCGGATGGCGCTGGAGCTATTCAAGCCCTTTGTTATCCGCCGCCTGGTAGAGCAGGGTCTGGCTCATAACATCAAGAGTGCTCGACGCCTGATGGAAAGAGCCAAGCCAGAGGTTTATGACATACTTGATGAGGTTATCAAAGAGCGCCCCGTGCTCCTCAACCGGGCACCTACCCTCCACCGGCTCAGCGTCCAGGCATTTGAGCCAGTTCTCATTGACGGCAGTGCTATCCAGATTCACCCTCTGGTATGCACCGCCTTCAATGCTGATTTTGACGGTGACCAGATGGCGGTTCACATCCCCCTGTCTAAAGCTGCCGTCAGAGAGGCTCGGGAGATGATGCTCAGCAGCCAAAATATGCTACTGCCAAGCAGTGGCGAGCCGATAACAACACCAACCCTGGATATGGTTCTTGGCTGCTTCTACCTGACGACTGTCAAGCCCAAGGCTAAGGGGAAGGGGCCAGTCTTTGGTAGTTTTGAAGAGGCAAGGCTTGCCTATGAACTGGGCATCATTGACCTCAGGGCTGAAATTGAAGCCAGAGACGAGCAGAGAGGCAGACAAAGGGTCAAGACCAGTGTCGGCCGCATTATCTTCAACGACGTTCTGCCCAAGGAGCTTGGCTTCCTAAACAAGGCAATTGATAAGTCAGGTCTAAAGAAAATAGTAACCGACTGCTACAAGCTACTAAGCAATGAAGACACAGCCAAGGTGCTGGACGACCTCAAACGACTGGGCTTCCACTATGCCACCAAGTCAGGCATCACCATTGGCATGAAGGATATTGAGGTGCCCCAGAGCAAGCCCAAGCTGCTAGAAGAGGCGGAGGAAAGGGTTGCCATTATTGAAAACCAGTACCACCGCGGCTTAATCACCGAGGATGAAAAATATAACGGCACCATCGGGGTGTGGATGGAAACTACCGACAGGCTAACTGATACTATCTCGCAGAGCCTTGACCACTATGGCGGCATCTACATGATGGTAGCATCGGGAGCCAAGGGTAACATTGCCCAGATTAGACAGATGGCTGGTATGAGGGGACTGATGACTGACCCCTCAGGCAGAATAATTGACTTCCCCATCAAGTCAAGCCTCCGCGAAGGGCTTAGTGTTATGGAATACTTCATCTCAACCCACGGCGCCCGTAAGGGGTTAGCTGATACCGCCCTCAGAACCTCAAATAGCGGCTACCTCACCCGGCGCCTGATTGATATTGCCCAGGATATTGTCATCCTGCAGGATGACTGTGGCACTACTGACGGTCTATGGGTATCGGAACCAAAAGACAAGGGACTTCTGCCATCAATGACCGAGCGGATAACCGGTCGTCTGGCGGCCAGCAAGATAATTAACCCGAAAAACAGGAAAACCATTGTTGACCGAAATGAGGAGATTGACGAGGAAAAAACAAAGGAGATTATTGCCGCCGGACTAAGCGAGGTTCATGTCCGCTCTCCCTTAAGCTGTCAGTCAAGGCAGGGAGCCTGCCGTTACTGCTATGGACGAGACCTCGCCCGTGGGCGGCTTGTTGACCTCAATACCGCCGTCGGCATAATTGCCGCCCAGAGCATCGGCGAGCCAGGCACTCAGCTGACCCTGCGCACCTTCCACACCGGCGGCGTCGTTGGCATTGATATCACCAGCGGTCTGCCCCGGGTGGAAGAGCTATTTGAAGCCAGAATGCCCAAGGGTCAAACCATTATCTCAGAGATAGACGGGGTGGCGGAGGTGATTGAGGATGAAGAGGAGAGAAAGATTAAAATCACCAGCTCCGAGATATTCCGTGATGAATACCCGCTGCCCTCTGGCTGGCAGGTTACAGTTAAAAACGGTCAATCGGTAGACATCGGCGCTGTGCTGGCAAGCCAGAAGCCCAAGGCTAAGGCAAAAACTAAGACTAAAACTAAGACTAAAGCAAAGTCAGCCGAGCTGACAACCGAAGACCAATCAATGCTGGCTCGTGTCGCCGGTGAGGTAATTATTGAAGATGACAAGCTGTTTATCAGCTACAAGGAGAGCGAGGAGCGAGAATATGCCATCTCGGCTAATGCCCATATTCGTGTTCAAAGCAGAGACCAGGTAAAGGCAGGCCAGCAACTGACCGACGGCTCCATCAACCCGCAGGATATCCTGCGCATCCTGGGCCGGGAGGCAGTCCAGCAATATCTGGTAGAAGAGGTGCAGAAGGTTTACCGCTCCCAGGGGGTGAACATAAACGACAAGCACATTGAGGTTATCGCCCATCAAATGCTGACCAGGGTCCGCATTGACTCATCGGGTGACACCGAACTACTGCCTGGTGAGCTGATAAACAAGTCACGATACGAAGACACTAATGCCAAAGTGCTGGCGGAAGGTGGTGAACCGGCTACTGCCCAGCCGGTACTAATGGGCATAACCAGAGCCAGTTTGAGCACCGATAGCTGGCTGGCAGCCGCTTCCTTCCAGGAGACCACCAGGGTGCTTACCGAAGCCGCCGTCTCCGGCAAGATAGACAAACTGGTCGGGCTTAAGGAGAATGTAATTATCGGCAAGCTGATTCCGGCACGCTACCCCATCTTTGAGGAAGAAGCCACTCAGATAGCCGGTGGGGAGAAACTGGAGCTAATTGAGGGAACACCGGTTCAGGTAGTTGGTGAGGAAACCGGAGCACCAGTTGATGAAGAACCGGCTCAGATAACCAGTGAGGAACCAGCCGAGCCAGCTCAGACAGCCGATGAAAAGCCCGCCGAGGTAGCTGGTGAGGAACCAGCCCCGGTAACTGACGAGGAGAAACCAGATGAGCCCGAGGAGAAAGAGGCGGTTAGCTAGAGGCTCTCTCTATAATAAAGCTGTTTACTGGTTAAGGGGGTGGGTAAGATAGCTCGCATTGTATCGGGTAAACCCAGCGCCGATGATATACCACTTGATAGTAGCCTTCGCCCCCGCTGCTTTGATGACTTCATCGGACAGACTGGGATTAAGGACAACATAAATATAGCTATTGCCGCCGCCAAGGGCAGGGGGGAGTCACTAGACCACATCCTGCTCTACGGACCAGCCGGTCTGGGCAAGACCACCCTGGCTTATATTATTGCCGCTGAGATGGGGGTTAACATCCGCATTACCTCAGGACCGGCCATTGAGCGCAGCGGCGACCTGGCAGCTATCCTGACCAACCTGCGCAGCCAGGATGTGCTCTTTATTGATGAAATCCACCGCCTGGGACGAGCGGTAGAGGAAGTGCTCTACCCAGCGATGGAAGACTTTGCCCTAGACATTGTTATTGGCAAGGGTGCCACCGCCAGAAGCCTGCGCCTGAAGCTGCCCTCCCTTACCCTGATTGGTGCCACCACCCGCTTTGCTTTACTCAGCCCACCCCTCCGCAACCGGTTTGGCGCTGTCCACCGCCTTGATTTCTACGACCACAAAGCTATTGAGCTCATCCTGAAACGGTCAGCCACCATTCTTAAGATAAAAGCCGAGGCTAGGGGGCTGGCAGAAATTGCTGGCCGCGCCCGAGGCACCCCTCGCGTCGCCAACCGCCTGCTGAAAAGGGTGCGAGATTACGCCCAGGTAATAGCCAATGGCGTTATCACCAAAGAAGTAGCCATTGAGGCATTAGCCAAGCTTGAGGTGGACAATGTCGGCCTGGATGAGATGGACCACAAGCTACTGCACACCATCATTGACAAGTTCAATGGTGGACCGGTGGGGCTGGATACTATTGCCGCCGCCATCAGCGAGGAATCAGATACCATTATGGATGTCTATGAGCCCTATCTGCTCCAGCTCGGCTTTGTTGAGAGAACCCCCCGCGGCCGACTGGCTACCCCTCTTGCCTATGAGCACCTCGGCCTGCCCTATAACAAAAAACCTCCCCAGCCAAGCCTGTGGTAAAAATGAAGTCAGTCCTGATTCACTGCTGCTGCGCCCACTGTGCTGCTTATTCCGTCCAGCACTGGAGAGAGCAGGGGTATGAGGTCGGCGCCCTGTGGTATAACCCCAACATCCACCCTTATACCGAGCACCAGCGCCGCCTGGAGGCGATGAAGTCCCTGGCTTTAGAGGTGAATCTGCCGCTGACTGTCAGTGAGGGCTACGACATAATAGCCTACTTCCGTCAGGTAGCTGGTCATGAAGGTGAGCGCTGCCAGCATTGCTTTCGGCTCCGCCTAGCCAAGACAGCGGAGAAGGCTCACCAGATGGGAAGTCATGCTTTTACCACCACATTGCTTATCAGCCCCCACCAGAAGCATGACCTTCTAAAGGAGATTGGCAGCCAGCTGGCTAGGGAGAAGGATATGGAATTTCTCTATGCCGACCTCAGGAAGCGCTACTCGGATAGCCGCCATATGACCAAGCCGCTTGACCTCTACCGCCAGCAGTACTGCGGCTGTGTCTACAGTGAATGGGAAGGCTACACCAAATAAAAAGGGAGAGACCCTCTTTCAGGCCTCCCCCTTAAGCCTGATGGCAGTCAGGCTAGTCCTCTTCTATCTCAGAGGTGTCCACCCTCACCAGCACCAGTCTCGCCAGCTCGTCCTGGTAGAAGACGGCGCCTTCCTGTTCGTCGGCGCTGGTAACGCCGCGCAGGATAAAGAGGGTGCTGTCATCGTAGGTAAGCTCGGTGTCATCAACAGTGATGAGGTTTTCGCTTTCATTCACGGAGATGATGCCGGTAACACGGCTTAAATCTGCCAGCCTCAGACCAATCATCAGTCTTAGCCGGTTCAGTAGCGGGGTTTCCGAGTGCACCACCACCCCCCTGGCTATAAGACAGTCACCGGCCGGGTCGCGGCGGCTAATTACGGTGACCCGCTTACCTTCCTCTACCGTGGCGCCAGGCGGCAGGAC
>SOJS01000104.1 GCA_004376435.1 Dehalococcoidia bacterium | reverse complement strand
TGCCGTGGTATGTGCTCCGCCTTGGCTGCCGTGTGGAGTACCGCTTCCGCCCAACCCCACCCCGAAATGGCGCTGAGGCGGTCGCCGCCTATGATATTGAGCTGGATAAATTTATCCACCTATACTTTACCAACCGCGGCATTATCATCACGCCATTTCACAGCATGATGCTAATCTCCCCCCAGACCACAGCCGAAGATGTTGACCGCCACAACCAGGTTTTCCGTGAGTGCGTCGGTGAGCTGGTGGGCTAGAGAGACACCGCGCTTTCCTTGACAGGTCAGCTTGGGCTGGCTAAAATGATGACAGAAAGTAACCTTCGGCCAAGAAGGGGGTTGATGCCATGTGGCTGAGGTAGTTTCCGGTGAAAACGAGAGCTTTGAGAGCCTGCTGAAGCGGTTTAACAAGAAGGTACAACATGCTGGCATTCTGTCAGAGACACGCCGTCGGGAACACTATGAGAAGCCCAGCGTTAAACGCAAGCGGAAAGAAGCCGCCAAGAAGCGCAAAAGCGCTCGAGCCGCCAGAAGATAGGGATTTAAAATTATTATGGTTAAAATGGAAACAGGCAGCAACAGTCAAGATAGAGGAGAATCGCCGTTAAAGAAAAAACTAGGTGATGACCTCAAGCAGGCGCTGAAAGGCGGGGATAAGGTAAGGCGTTCTGTTATCCGATTGGTGATGGCAGCTATTAAAAACGCCGAAATCGCCCGCCAGAAAATTCTGGAGGATGGCGATATTCTGGGCATTATTGCCAAGGAGGTCAGGCAGCGCCGCGAGAGCATTGAAGCCTTTAAGCAGGGAAACCGCCCTGACCTGGTGTCCCAGGAAGAGACGGAGCTGGCTGTCTTAAATGAGTATCTACCCCAGCAGATAAGCCGAGAGGAGATTACCCAAGCCGCCCGCCGGGTTATTGAGGAGGTAGGGGCGCAGGGACCGGGTGACAAAGGTAAGGTCATGCCCAAGCTTATCGCCCAGCTTAAAGGGAAAGCCGACGGGCGGGAGATAAATGCGGTGGTAACTGAGCTACTAACTTAATAGTCATCTAATTAGAGGAGCAACCAGCAAGTAGAATATCACAACGTGGACAGTAATTTTCAAGAAACTTTCTTTCCTTTTTCAGACAGCAACGGTCAGCATAGATTCTCCTCTTCTTGTGGTGGACAGGTATTGGTCAGATTATCCAATCTTCACCCTCCTTTTCCCTATCCCAGTCATTATAAGGCTATAAGTTAATGCACAGAGTAGAAGTTTACCTCAAGCCCCACCTCCCCGACGCCAGAGGTCTCAGTCTGGTTAAGGATATCCAAGACCTGGGGATAACAACGGTTACTGCTGTCAGCGTGGCCGATATCTACTGGCTGGATGGGGAGCTGACAGCGGACAGGCTAGAGCTTATCTGCCGGCGCCTGCTGGCTGACCCGGTAACCCAGGATTACCGCCTCTCCCCGACCGATATTAAGCCTGATAAACAAGCCCATACTGTTGAGGTCGCCTACAATGCCGGCGTCGCCGACCCGGTTGAGGACAGCATCATGAAGGCACTGCGTGACCTAGCTGTGAGCGGCGTCCGTGGGGTAAAAACGGCCAAAAAGTACCTTATCCGGGGTAATCTGGGCTCACGCCAGCTAGAGATGATATGTGGCCGACTGCTACTAAACCCGATTATCCAGCACATAGTCAGGCCGGGGCAACCCATCTTCCCCCAAAACCCTGGCTATAGCTTCCGGCTAAAGCAGGTGGATATTCTGGATAACAGCGGGCTTTTAGAAGTCAGAAAGCAGTTTGATTTTACCGAGGATGAGCTTAAGGCTATTATTACCTACTTTCGCCAAGAAGGGCGGAAGCCGACTGATGCCGAACTGGAGACGCTTTTCCAGACCTGGTCGGAGCACTGCGTCCACAAAACATTCAAGGGCAGTATCAAGCTCGGCGACCAGACAATAGATAACCTGCTCCAGAGCACAGTAATGAAAGCCACCGAGGAGCTAAAGAAACCGTGGTGCCTTTCTGTTTTTGAGGACAATGCCGGCGTGATTGACTTTGATGGCCGCTGGGCGCTCTGCTTTAAGGTGGAGACCCACAACCACCCCTCAGCAGTTGAGCCCTACGGCGGAGCCGCCACCGGCATCGGCGGCGTCGTCCGTGACCCGCTCGGCACCGGGCTGGGGGCAAAACCAATCCTGAACACCGATGTCTTCTGCTTTGCCCCCCCTGATTTCCCCTACCGCCAACTGCCAAGCGGGGTTCTGCACCCACGCCGTATCTTCAAGGGGGTGCGGGCGGGTGTCGCCGACTATGCCAACCGCCTCGGCATCCCGACATTAAACGGCGCCATTCTCTTTGATGAGCGCTACCTGGCCAACCCGCTTGTCTTCTGCGGCACACTGGGGCTGATGCCCAAGGAAATGGCTGGCCGGGGTCAGCAGCAACCGGGTGATCTGGTGGTAGTCGTCGGCGGCAGAACCGGCCGTGACGGCATACACGGGGTAACCTTTGCCTCGGAAAAGCTCACCGAGGAGTCAAGCGCCGCCTCCTACAGCTCGGTTCAGATTGGCAACCCCATTGTGGAGAAGAAGCTTATTGATGTCCTCCTCCAGGCAAGAGACCGCAAGCTATATCGCCGCATCACTGACTGCGGCGGCGGCGGGCTGTCATCGGCAGTCGGCGAGATGGCGGCTGAGACCGGAGTGCATGTCTATCTGGAGAAGGTGCCGCTGAAATATTCCGGGCTAACCTACTCAGAGATATGGATATCCGAATCCCAGGAGAGGATGGTGCTGGCGGTGCCGCCTGATTGTCTTGATGAACTGCTCGAGCTTTTTGCCAGCCAGGATGTAGAGGCGGCTGTCATCGGCCAGTTTAGCCATGACCGCCGGCTGAAGCTCCTCTATCAGGGAAAGCTAGTATGTGACCTGGATATGGAGTTTCTGCACCACGGTCGCCCCCAGCTAAAGCGCCAGGCGGTATGGCAGCCCCCCCGCCCCCCCGCGCCGGGTTTGCCCCCGCCGCCCGCC
>SOJS01000091.1 GCA_004376435.1 Dehalococcoidia bacterium | reverse complement strand
ATACCCGCCACCCAGGCACAGCTTAGATAGAAAAGTGGCACTTATTTATCCTTGGCTATTAGTCAGCGACTGTAATCAGGTCTTTAACCTTCTCATAGGTGGTAATGCCAATGCCGTCGACCTTGGTTAGCTCATTGATATTGGTAAACAGTCCATTCTGCTGGCGGTAGTCAACTATAGCTTGAGCCCTGACCTCGCCAATATCGGGCAGAGCCTCAAGCAGCCAGACCTCGGCCCGGTTGATGTCTATTTTTTGTGGTCCCGCCTCCTCTCCCATCTGGGGTATGTAGAGCTTAATGAGAGCAAGGTCGGCACTGTTAGTGGTGCCGCCAGCCGCCTGGATAATATCCTCAAGGCTACCCCCTTCTTTTAGGAGATAGGTGCCAGGGTTATTTACGGCGCCATCAACATAGATTATATCGGGCGAATCCTGAGCCGGGGTTATAGAAATCTCAATCGGCTGGCGACCACTATACCCTGACCAGATTATTACGCTGCCGATAGCAATAACAGCCACCAGGATAGCAATAAGCGCCGCCCAATACCTGCCCGATTTGCCGGTTGCCATAGAAAACCTCCTGTCAGTATGACGCCACTTGAGCGACACTACTATTATTTGGTGCCGCTCAGCGCCGCCCGTAGTGCCTCTTCTGATTCAGGGGTGGTCACCGCTATTATCTTGTCTTCAGCCTGAAGGGTGGTATTGGCTTTAGGGATGATAGGCTTCTGCTGCTTGCGCAGGAGGAGAAAGAGGGTGCTTTCCTCGGGCAGTGAAAGCTCGCCCACTGTTTTGCCCACTGTGGCTGCATCAGCCGGAATTTTTACCTCAACAATCTCCAGCCCCTTGTCTCTGATGGTTAATAGATGGGTCAGGGGGTGGGTGGGTACCTCCTCTTCTATGTGCTCCAGGATGATGTTGGTGCTGCTGACGGTAACATCAATCCCCAGTTTCTTAAAGATGATTTCATTGGCTGGGTTTCTGATGCGGGCTATGGTGCGGGGGACATTAAATTTATGCTTGGCTACCTGGCAGGCAACCAGGTTATCCTCATCATCACCGGTTACGGCGATAAACATATCAGCCCGATTGGTGCCGACTTCAGTCAGGTTGGCTGTTTCACAGCCATCGCCCCGGAAACAGACATTGCCCATTTCATCATCAATGCTTTTGCATATGGTGGCATTCTTTTCTATAATAAGGACTTCATGCCCTTCATCAAGCAGGGCTTTAGTTAGATAGTAGCCCACCCGGCCACCGCCAACAACAATGATATACATCTTCTTAAGTTAACTCTCCAGCTTTTCTTTTAGTATCTGGGCAAATATTTTTGTCGGACTAATAGCCTCTATTCCCAGGGTGCTGTACATTTCCTGCCTTAAGGGGTCATAGATACGGCAGACTACCCGGGGCACGCCAAAGATATACTTGGCAATCTGAGTCGCCATGACATTGCGATTGTCCCCCTGGGTGAGGGCGACAAAGACATCAGCCTCCTTAATACCGGCACTTTTGAGTGCCCCTTGGTCAATACCGTTGCCCAGCAGTGCTGTGCCCTTAAATTCGGGCGGCAGGCGGCGGAAACTGTAGTCGTCATTGTCCAGAATGGTAACATTATGACCATCCTCAGCTAGCAGTGTCGCCAGCCGGGCACCCACCCTTCCGCAGCCCATAATAACCACTTTCATATACTAACCTCTAATTACGCCGTGGGTTGGTGATATAATATAACACGGCAGGGGGCATTTTTCAGCACATAAGGCACCACATCCCCCAGACTGAACTGACCGAAGCGCCTCTTGTAGATAACGCCCATCAGTATTAGGTCAGTCTCTCGTTCCACGGCCTCATCAATAATAGCTGGGCCGGCTTCACGAGCTTGAAGCAGGTCAGTCTCTATCTCATAGTCCTGTTCTTCGGCACAGCTTTCCATCTGGTCAAGCAAGCCTTCCGCCTTTCTAATTTCAGATTTAATCTCGGCATCTATAGGCAGGGCGCGTTTTACGGTGAGAACATAGACGGTATAAATCTTACCCTTGTCTTTCTTAGCCAATCGGCAGGCTAGCCTGATGGCTTCTTCGTCAGCCTTGGTGCCGACTACCGGTACTAGAATCTTATGAAACTCCACTTAATATCGCCTTTTATAATTAGGGAGTATTATAGTCTTCTTGTCAATAATCTACAATATCTTTATGGGGCAAAAATGACCTATCTTTTGGTTAATATTTTTTGCTCAAGCCTACTCCTTCTCCCCCTCGTTATGGGTTAATGGCAGGTGCTCTCTTCGTCGGTAGAGGTAGTAGAAAATAAAGCCAACCACCATCCAGCCAATCCCCACCCAGCGGCTATAGGGCTGGGTGATAAATATTATAACCCATATTGTAGCTGTTGCCACTAACCCCAGGATGGTGCTGATGGGCATCTCATACCCCTTGATTTTCAGATTCCAGCCGAGCTTGAAGGGGCGCGGCAGTTCTGGTTTTCTAATCCTTAAACTTAAAATGGAGGCATGGGCGAACATAAAGGCTAGCAACGAGCCGAAGGCATAGAGAGCCCCCATGTTCTTAAAGACATTAGCGGCGAAAAATCCGGGCGTTAAAATAAGAAGGGCGACCAAACTGAACAGGATTATTGAAATATAGGGAGTCTTGAAGCGGGGGTGCACCCGACTGAGAACTGATGGCTCCAGCCGGTGCCTTCCCAGTGAGAAGGCAAGCCGGGAGATGCCCATAATGCCGGCGTTGGTGGCTATGAGCAGGATGGTGCCGGCCAGTATGGCGATTAGGGGTTTGAGGATATCGCGCAGCAGGGCTAGGGGAAGATTGGCAGCAATACCAGCCACCGGGTCTCGTGACCAATCAGAGGCAAGTTCCTGCGGGGTCATCGCCGATAAAGATATCAGGGAAATGCCGGCAAAGATAACCAGCACGGCGGCTATCATCAGAAGCAGTGATTTGGGCACTCTCTTTTCCGGCTGTTTTGTTTCCTCTGCCATCTGGGACATCGTTTCTATCCCGGTATAGGCAATAGTCGCCAGGGCTATGCCCAGAACCAGATTTTCTGCAGTCGGCCAGTTATCAACAATGCGATGCCACAGGACAGAAGGGCTGAAGATAAGGATAAAACCGATAATTACCAGTGATACCTGGGTGACTATATCTATTATGGCGGCGCCTATATTTACCATTGAGGTCTCTTTAACCCCGATGATATTTATCGTCATCAGTAAGAGCACTATCCCCATAGAGGTGGCCGTGCCAATGATGGGCGAACTTTTGAATGGCTCCCAGAAGTAACTGAGATAGGGGGGGATGGTAAAGGCGGAAATGGAGATGGTGACGATATAGCTGAGCATCAGTGCCCAGCCGGCGGTGAAGCCAGCAATATCATTAAAGCCGTGGCGGGCAAAACTGGCTGAACCACCTGCCTCCGGCAGCATGGCCGTCCCCTCAGCATAGGTAAGGGCGGTGAAGATAAAGAGAATTCCGGCAATCCCCAGCGCCACCGGGGTAGCCCCCATGGCTACCAAGGCGACAATGCCCAGGGCATAATAAATGGATGAGCCGACATTACCGTAGCCGGCGCTGAATAGGGCAGGAACTCCCAGTATTCGTCTTAAACGATAACGCTTAATTCGTCGTGGGCGGAAGATTTTATCGCCAGGTTTAGGTTGCCAGCTATTACTCATTCCTTAATTTTACTACCCACATTTGGGGAATTTTAGGCGTTTATCTGGTGGCTGTCAACCGCTATTTTGCTTGACAATGATATATCTTTTATCTAAACTGATGGTGGAAGTGAGCCAGAGTTTTCATTGGCTAGTTTTACACCCCTTTTTGATGTCTTTTTATTAGTTGAGGAGGACTGATTGTGTTTAAGTTTCCCTTCATGCCCCGCGAGGAGAAATTCTTTGACCTTTTTGAGGGGAGTGCCCGCAATATGGTGAAGGCATCTCAGGTGCTAAAGGAGATGATTGATAGCTGGGAGCTTGTCGGCGGCAAGGTGGCTGAAATAACCGAGCTGGAGCATGCGGGGGATACCATTGCCCATCAGATTATGGCGCAGCTGCACCGCACCTTTGTCACCCCCTTTGACCGGGAGGACATTGCCCTGCTGGCTCATACCCTGGATGATGTGGTTGACTTTATCCATGCCGCCGCTGATGCCATGCTTATCTACAAGATAGGCCAGCCCAGCCAGAGGGCTAAGGAGCTGGCTGATATCATTGTCAAGGCGGCGGCTGAGGTGGAGCGGGCAATGCCCAGACTGCGGAAACATGCCGAGTTAAAGCAGGTTCTGGAACACTGCGTGGAGATTAATCGGCTGGAGAACATGGCGGACAGGGTATTCCGCGAGGCAATGGCTGAGCTTTTTGAGGATACCAGTGATATGGCTCAGGTTATCAAGTGGCGCGAGATCTATGAGCACATGGAGAGCGCCACCGATAGGTGTGAGGATGTGGCTAATGTCCTTGAAGGAGTAGCCCTCAAGCATGCCTGATTCCTCTCTCGGGCTCTTTATTCTGATTATTGCCCTGGCGATTGGCTTTGGTGTGGTAAATGGTTTTAATGATGCCGCCAATGCCATTGCCACCGTCATTGGCACCCGTGTCCTTTCTCCCCGCAATGCGGTAATGCTAGCCGCCGTTTTTAACTTTACCGGTGCCGCCACCGGCTTGGCGGTGGCTAGAACCATCGGCAAGGGGATTTTGGTTCCTGAGGCGATATCATATCTGACGATGATTGCCGCTCTAGCTTCAGTTATTATCTGGACGACCCTAGCCACCTACCGTGGTCTGCCGGTCAGTATAACCCATGGCTTTGTTGCCGCCATGGCGGCGGCTGGCTTTGCCGTAGTCGGCAGTGAGGCGGTAGTGTGGAGCGTTATGGGGCAGGTTCTATCAGCAGTAGTTTCCGCCCCGGTGCTTGGTTTTACCGGCGGTTTTATGCTGATGGTCTCGCTGTTCTGGATATTCCGCCGGAGTGCCCCGGAGAGGGTGCGCAGTATCTTTAGCAAATTCCAAATCATTTCCTCTGCCTTTGTTGCCTATGCCCACGGTAAAAATGATGGCCAGATGCCGATTGGTGTCATGACTATGGCACTGGTGGTCTATACCGGGCGCCCTGAGCTGTGGGACAATCTCTCTATAGGGAATTCGGAGACATGGTGGATAATAGTTATCTCGGCACTGGCTATCAGCTCGGGTATGGCGATTGGCGGCTGGCGGGTTATCAAGACACTGGGGCTAAGGGTCACCACCCTGCGGCCGGTTCATGGCTTTGCCGCTCAGGCTTCAGGGGCGGCGGTTATTGAAGTAGCCTCCCAGCTAGGTATCCCGGTGAGCACCACCCACTGCGTCAGCACGGCTATTATGGGGGTGGGGGCTACCCGACGGCTGTCAGCAGTGCGCTGGGGAGTAGCCGGTAATATTATCGCCGCCTGGATAATAACCTTCCCTGTCTGTGGTGGGCTGGGTTACCTCTTTGCCTGGCTGCTTAAACCACTATTCTAGCTAGCCTGGGGGAGTCTCCTGATTGGCTAGGCGGCACCTTTCGGCGGTAGCAATCGCCGTAATCTCCTCTACCGCCCGCTCAAGCTCACCCTGCCTGTTTATTACCACATAGTCAAACAGGGGCAGTTGTTTGCTCTCCTCCTCGGCGGTTTTTATGCGTAACTCCCGGTCGGGGGATGATTCGGTACGGCGCTGCTTGAGTCGGGTGATAAGCTCTTCTTTTGATGGCGGCATCAGAAAAATAAGTACCGCCTGCGGCATTATTTTCTTAATGGTAGCTGCCCCCTGAACATTAACCTTTATAATTGTATCCTGCCCCGCCTCCAGCGCCTGCTCTAAGGACTGCCTGGGGACACCATACCAGCTACCATAGACATTTGCCCGCTCTACTAGCTCATCACGGGCAATCATCTCCTTAAATTTTTCCTCTGAGACAAAGTGGTAGTCTACATTATCCTTCTCTTTAGCTCGCTTGGGTCTTGTGGTTACGGTGATAATGTATGCAAAAGGGTAGCCTGACGCCTTCATTTTAGCTAAGATGGCGTCTTTGCCGACGCCGGAGAGACCGGAGAGTACTATAAGCAGAGGTCTGTTTGGCATGTGATATCGGTCTTGACCTCTATTCCTCGTCTCCACCTTCTTCTTGCTCCGGTCTTAACGGTGGGCAACCACGGCCTACCTGCAGCCTGCCAGCGATGGTCTCTGGAGCCAGAGCCGCCAGAACAATGTGACCGCTATCGGTGAAGATAACGGCCTTGGTTCTTCTGCCACTGGTCATATCAATTAGCAGTCCCTTGTTTCTTCCCTCCTGAATAGCGCGTTTAATAGGTGCCGAGTTTGGTAAGACTATAGCGATAACCCTGTTCATGGTTAGTATATTGCCAAATCCGATGTGAACTAGTTCTAAAGTCATTATTTCAGCCTCGGAAGATTATTTTTAATTAATTATAGGGTTAGTCCCCTTAAACCTTGTGGCTAAATCTAATGGGGGCAAAAGTCCTGATAATAGCACTACATATCGTCCTCCTTTCTGGTGTTACTCCTTAAATCTTGGGCTTGGTAGCCGCGTCGGCTTTGGTTAGCCCGATGATGGCTACTATCTTATACCCTTAATGGCAATTAAGCAATGGGGGGTGAAGGCTAAAAATGAGAAAATTTTTAAAAAATAAAAAAGGGAAGGAAGAGGCGGGCATATAGTCTGAAATTTACCATCCGGCGGGGCTTGTTTTTCATCTTCGTTTCGTGGTATATTGTATTTGGCGGCAAAAAATCCTTTTTACGGGTTTTAGCCTTCAAAACGGGCTACAACTTTAGAATCTCAGGCTGGGCAGTCTAGTTTAGCTCGTTTAATTTTGACCACAGGTTCATACTCTATCCAGATTAACTGGTTACGGAGGAGCATGGTTACCTTAAGCATTGATGGCAAGCAGGTTGAGGTAAATGAAGATGTAACGGTGCTTGAGGCGGCAAGGGAAGCGGGAATATACATACCTACCCTGTGTTATCACCCTAGTTTACCATCTGATGGCTCTTGTGAGCTCTGTCTGGTTAGGATTGGAGGCAGGCAGGATTTACCGCTTGCCTGTGTTACCCCTGTCAGCGAGGGGATGGCGGTCTACACTGATACTGCTGAGGTAAGATTTCGCCGCCGTGATGTCTTGAGGCGTATCCTTTCCCGACACCCCTGCGCCTGTCTTACCTGTTGGCGTCGGCAGCGCTGTCAGCCATCTGATATCTGTCTGCGCAGTGTGGCTGTTACCGAGCGTTGTGTTACCTGCCCCAAACACGGGACCTGTGAGCTTGAGGCGGTTACCGACTACATTAGACTGGGGGAAGAGGAGCTTCCCTATACCTACCGCAATCTGCCGGTGGATACCGATAACCCACTTTTTGATAGGGATTACAATCTATGTATCAGCTGTAGCCGCTGTGTCCGCATGTGTGATGAGGTGCGGGGTATCGGGGCAATCACCATGGTTGAGCGTGATGGTGAGCGCCTACCGGCACCATCTAAAGGTGAGACGCTTATTGAGTCCGCCTGCCGCTTCTGCAGCGCCTGTGTTGAGGTCTGCCCCACCGGGGCATTAATGGATAAAACCAGCAAGTGGCAGCCGGAGCGTACTCATGAAGAGGTGGCTGTCCCCTGCCACTATGCCTGCCCGGCAAAGATAGATGTCCCCCTCTATGTTTATCTTATCGGTGAGGGTAAGTTTGCCGCGGCACTGGCTATAATCAGGGAGAAGGTTCCCTTCCCCGGAGTGCTGGGGCGGGTTTGTATTCACCCCTGTGAGGAAGCCTGTCGCCGTGGCCAGCTAAATGACCCCATTGCCATTAAATCCCTCAAGCGTTTTGTTGCCGATAACGACACTGGTCAGTGGAAGCAGTTCTCCAAGATGCTGCCGCCGACGGGCAAAAAGGCGGCTGTGGTTGGCTCGGGACCGGGTGGGCTGACCGCTGCCTACTATCTGGCTAAACTGGGGCATTCAGTTACTGTTTTTGAAGAGTTGGCCAAGGCGGGGGGGATGATGCGGGTGGGCATTCCTGATTACCGCCTGCCCAAGAATATACTGGATGGCGAGATTGAGGAGGTAAAGAGGGTTGGGGTTGACATAAAGTTAAACACCAGAATTGAGTCTATTGATGAGCTTTCCCGGCAGGGCTATGAAGCTATCTTTCTGGCTCTGGGGGCTCACCGTGGTATGAAGATGAGGGTGGAGGGGGAGGATAGCCCCGGGGTGGTTGATGGTGCCAGTTTCTTAAGAAAGGTAGCCCTTGGTGACAAGGTTGACCCGGGGAAGGAGGTGGCGGTGATTGGGGGTGGCAATGCCGCCATAGATAGTGCCCGTACCGCCCTTAGCCTCGGTGCCGGCAAGGTTACCATTCTTTACCGCCGTACCCGGGCTGAGATGCCGGCCAGTGAAGAGGAGATTGAGGGGGCACTTGAGGAGGGGGTGGAGATAGTCTATCTGGTGGCGCCAACCAAGATTAGCCGGGATGGTAAAAGATTAAAGCTAGATTGCACCCGGATGAAACTCGGTGAGCCTGATGCCAGTGGACGACGGCGGCCGGTGCCCATTAAGGGGAGCGAATTTTCAACCAGTTTTGATTCTATTATCGCTGCTATTGGGCAGAACCCGGACATTCCTAGTAAGTTCAACCTGAAACTGGGCTGGGGCGACACCATTACGGTTGACTCTAATACCTTATCTACTGACCGAAAGGGTGTCTTTGCTGGTGGTGATGTCGTTACTGGTCCGGCTTCAGTAATAGGGGCTATTGCTGCCGGCAGAAAGGCGGCATCTTCCATTGACAGGTATCTTGGTGGTGAGGGGGTTATTGACGAGGAATTGACCCCGGAGCGCCAGATTGGCCTGTGTGTCGGCAAGGATGAGGGCTTTATTGACCAGCCTAGAGTTCAAATGCCCTGCCTGCCGGTGAAGAAGCGTTTGGGTAATTTTAATGAGGTGGAGCTTGGCTTTGATGAGCAGTTAGCCGTCACTGAAGGCAGGCGGTGCTTCCAGTGCGGGGTGAGGATGCAAATTCCACCGCCGCCACTGCCACCGGTTAGGGCAGGGAAAAAACCTGAGGAGACTAAAGTAGTTGTATAAGATACTCAAGAGGCAGGATTTGTGTCCCGGTATTCACCTGTTTAAGATGGCATCACCCGATGTGGCTAGGAAGGCTCGTCCGGGGCAGTTTGTTGTTATCCGTATTGATGAGAAGGGGGAGCGCATCCCGCTGACATTTGCTGACTGGGACGCCAAAGAGGGTATTGTTACTATTGTCTTTATGGTAGTCGGCACCACAACCTATAGATTAGCCCAGCTTAAGGCTGGTGACTTTATTGCTAATTTTATCGGACCGCTGGGCCTGCCGACCCACATTGAGAAGTTTGGCACTGTCGTCTGTGTCGCCGGCGGGATTGGAGTAGCCCCGATAGCACCTATCGCCCGGGCTCTGAAGAAGGAAGGTAACAGAGTTATCTCCATTCTGGGGGCACGGAATAAAGAGCTGCTCTTCTGGGAGGATAAGCTGCACCAGGTAAGCGATGAGTTGATAATTACCACCGATGATGGCTCTTACGGTCGTAAGGGGGTGGTCACTGAGCCGCTTAAAGAGCTGCTGGAGAAGGGCAACAAGATTGACCGTGTTATTGCCATCGGACCGGGCATCATGATGAAGTTCTGTGCCCAGACCACTGAGCCTTTCGGCATTAAGACCATTGTCAGCCTCAATCCGATAATGGTTGATGGCACCGGCATGTGTGGCTGCTGTCGGGTGGCGGTTGGCGGCGTGACCAAGTTTGCCTGCGTTGACGGACCTGACTTTGATGGTCATCAGGTGGACTGGGATTTGCTCTTTGCCCGCCAGCGCATCTACCTTGATGAGGAGAAGCTCTCCTTTGAACAGTGCCGGCAGGGCAGCCATTCTTAAAATAGATATCTTGAGGTAATTATAGATGGCAAAGCTTGACTTGAACCGGATGCCAATGCCGAGGCAGGACCCCAAGGTAAGGGCGAAAAATTTCAACGAGGTTGCCCTGGGCTATACCGCCCAGCAGGCTCAAACTGAGGCTAACCGCTGCATCCAGTGCCCCAAGCGCAATTGTGTTGTCGGCTGCCCGGTGGAGATAGATATTCCTGGTTTTATCAAGGCGATACGTGAAAATAACATGCCGGAGGCGGTCAGGATACTTAAGGACAAGAATGCCCTGCCTGGTATCTGCGGGCGGGTCTGCCCTCAGGAGACGCAGTGTGAGGTTGTTTGTACCCTGGATAAAAAGGGAGCGCCGATTGCCATCGGTCGCCTTGAGCGCTATGTGGCTGACTGGGAGCGGGCAAATATGGGGGCGACCAATCCGTCGGTAAAACTGCCCAAGCCAAGCGGCAAAAAGGTGGCTGTGGTCGGCTCGGGACCGGCGGGGCTGACGGCGGCTGCTGACCTGGCTAAGCTGGGGCATAGTGTTACCATGTTTGAGGCGCTTCATGTCGCCGGCGGGGTGCTGATGTATGGTATCCCGGAGTTCAGATTGCCCAAGGATATTGTTCAGGCTGAGGTTAACTATGTTACCTCGCTGGGTGTTGAGCTTAAGCTGGACGCTCTGGTGGGTAAACTGGTAACGGTGGATGAACTATTAAATAATGGTTACCAGGCGGTTTTTCTGGGCACCGGTGCCGGGCTGCCAATGTTTATGAATATCCCCGGTGAGAACCTTAATGGCATCTATTCCGCCAACGAATTCCTGAGCCGGGTCAATCTGATGAAGGCATACCAGTTTCCTGACTATGACACCCCGGTGAAGGTGGGCAGAAAAGTGGCTGTCATTGGCGGCGGTAATGTGGCTATGGATTCCGCCAGGTGTGCCCTCAGGCTTGGTGCTGATGAGGTCTATATTATCTACCGGCGCTCAGAAGCGGAAATGCCGGCTCGCCGTGAGGAGGTGGAGAACGCCAAGGAGGAGGGAATCAATTTTAAGCTGCTGACCAATCCCAAGCAGTTTCTGGGTGGCAAGCAGAACTGGGTGGTTGGCATGGAGTGCTATGAAATGGAGCTCGGTGAGCCTGATGAGAGCGGTCGGCGCCGCCCGATTGTTAAGCCGGGGAGTGAATTTATAATTGATGTTGATGTGGTGATAGTGGCTTTAGGCACTACCCCCAACCCGCTTATTGCCGCCACCACTGACGGTCTGGAGACGACCAGGTGGGGGACGGTGGTGGCTGATGAGGATACCGGCAAGGCAGTAAAGCCGAAGGT
>SOJS01000089.1 GCA_004376435.1 Dehalococcoidia bacterium | reverse complement strand
GGGTGGCCGGATTTGAACCGGCGACCACCTGAACCCCATTCAGGTGCGCTACCAGGCTGCGCTACACCCCGCTTTTGCCTTTGGCAAAGACATACTAGCATAATTTATCCCTGGGGACAATAAAGATTTTAGCCGTTAGTTTATAGTCTCCCTGACCGGGATTGAAAATATTATGTTTTTGCGCTACATTATAGAATACCATTAATTCAGGCAAAGGACTTTAGCTTGGCGAAAAAGAAAAGAGAGAAACCCCGGCGAGAGTTTACCCGACGTCAGCTATCCCGATGGCAGCAGCAGAAGCGGCGGCAGCGTATTATTCTCAGTCTGGGGATTTTTGTTATTGTTGCCGCCTTAATTATTGTCGGCAGTGGCTGGTATATCAATGAATACCAGCCTCTCCACCAGACTGTAATCAGGGTAAATGATACCGAGTTTGACATGGACTACTATGTAAAGATGATTAAGCTATACGGAAAAGGTCAGCCCACCATTCTGATGCCTATAGTGGCTGATAGCGTGATAACGACAATCCAGCAGAATGAGCTGATAAGGCAGGCGGCGCTAAAAATGGATATCATTATTAGTCAGGATGAAGTTGATGAGGAACTTAAGCGCCGTGACCCCCCGCTAGGTAAGGACTATCGTGAAATAGTGCGGGCAGAAATGCTGATAGATAAGCTAAGAGAAGAATATTTTGAGAATGAGGTGCCTCTATATAGCGAGCAGAGGCATATCATGGCTATGCTTCTGGAGAGTGAGGCTCAGGCAGACGAAGTCAGGCTCAGGCTGGAGGCTGGCGAGAGCTTTGGTGATTTGACGGAGGAGTTTTCTGTGGAGGCTCTCACCCAGGCTGAGAGTGGTGACCTTGGCTGGCGACCAAGAGATGTCTTGACCATACTGCTGGGCACCCCTATACTTGAGGAGTATGCCTTCAGTTCTGAAGCCGGGGTCTTAAGCCAGCCAGTGTATGATGAAGAGATAACCACGGAAGGCGGTTACTGGCTGATAAAGGTTGTAGCCATTGAGGATAACAGGTTGATTGAGGATAATGATAGGGATTTACTGAAGGCAGTAGCTCTGAACGACTGGGCTTCCTCGCTGTGGGACGACCCGGAAAATATTATTGAGGTCTATCTGGATAGCAGTCAAATAGCATGGGCAGTAGAGAAGGCGTTAAGGGGCTAGAGCAGGAGGTTATAGAAGATGAAGAAACAGAGTATTGGCGTTGGGCTAATTGGACTGGGGGTGGTTGGTGGTGGGGTGGCCAGGGTTTTAAAGAATAAGGCTAATATTCTGGCGGAGCAGGTTGGCTGCCCCCTTGCCCTGAGGAAGATAAAAGTGCTGGCGTCAGATTTATCCCGACCATTAGCCAAGGAGATGGACTCTAATCTCTTTACCACCGACATTGATGATTTTTTTGCCAGCCCGGTAGATATTGTTGTTGAGGCAATCGGTGGTGAGAACCCGGCTCTGGAGTATCTCAAGAGGGCAATATCAAATGGTAAGCATGTAGTTACCTCCAATAAGGAGGTTATTGCCAAACACGGCGCCGAGCTGCTAGCTCTGGCCGGGCAGAAGGGGGTGGAGCTGGGCTATGAAGCCAGCGTTGGCGGCGGTATCCCCCTCATTGCCCCTTTCAGGCGTGATTTGGTGGCTAATGAGATAAGGGGTATCTATGCCATAATAAACGGGACAACCAACTATATCCTGACCAAGATGGCTAGGGAGGGCGTGGATTTTTCTTCTGCCCTGAAGCAGGCTCAAAAGCTGGGCTATGCCGAGGTTAACCCGGAAAATGATATTGAGGGCATTGATGCCGCCTACAAGCTGGCTATTCTGGCTTCACTGGCTTTCCAGACACAGGTTCGCCCTGATGATATCTACTGTGAGGGGATTTCACGGCTCGGTAGCTGCGATTTTCGCTATGCCAAAGAGCTTGGTTTTGCTATACGGCTGCTGGCGATAGCCAAAAGGAGCAATAACTCAATTGAAGTGCGGGTTCACCCGGTTCTCATTCCCCAAGACTCCCTGCTGGCTAATGTTGATGGTGTTTATAATGCCGTTCTGGTGGAAGGCGACCTGGTGGGCAAGGTGCTCTTCTTTGGTGAGGGGGCTGGTGCCCAGCCCACCAGCAGCGCTGTTGTTGCCGATATTGTGTCAGTGGCGCAGAGGATTGTCCTTGGCGCTGGCAGCAAAGCTGGCTGGAGACCGAAGCCGGGCAAGAATATCAAGCCGATGTCCGATATTGAGATACGCTATTATATCAGGATGAATGTCGCCGACCGCTCTGGCGTCTTAGCTCAGATTTCCAAGATTTTAGGTGACCATAAAATAAGCATTGCCTCAGTTATCCAGAAGGAGACAGATAACATGGCTCAGACAGCCGAGATTGTTATTATGACCCACTTGGCTAAGGAAAAGGCGACCCAGCTGGCTCTTGATGAGCTGGCAAAGCTGGCTGTAGTTAAGGAGGTAAGCAACTTCATTCGGGTTGAAGCTTAAATAAGTTGCCCGATAAGGCTGATGAAGCACGGAGTTCTTGCCAGATATAAGCAGTTCCTGCCCATCACCCCCAAGACCCCCCTGCTTTCACTGGGGGAGGGGGATACCCCTCTGGTCAGGTGTCAGGGGCTGGAGAGGGAAATTGGCTGTGGGGAGCTATATCTCAAACTGGAGGGGTGTAACCCTACTGGCTCCTTTAAGGACAGGGGTATGGTGGTTGCTGTTGCCAAGGCACTGGAGGCGGGCAATAAGACGATAATCTGTGCCTCAACCGGTAACACCAGCGCCTCCGCTGCCGCCTATGCTGCCTACTCAGGACTTGACATAATCATTATCGTGCCCAAGGGTAAGATTGCACTGGGTAAGCTGGCGCAGGCAATTATTTACGGGGCAAAGATAATTGCCATTAGGGGCACCTTTGACCAGGCCCTCAAGCTGGTGCGGAGCTTGGCTGAAAAGCACCCGGTTACTCTGGTAAATTCTGTCAACCCCCACCGCATAGAAGGGCAGAAGACGGCTGCCTTTGAGATTATTGATGCTCTGGGTGAGGCTCCTGACTATCTCTTTATCCCGGTGGGTAATGCTGGTAATATTACTGCCTACTGGAAGGGTTTTGTGG
>SOJS01000105.1 GCA_004376435.1 Dehalococcoidia bacterium | reverse complement strand
AAACTACGCTCAAGGGTTAATGCACATCGGGCAGAGGGATATTGCCTGGCTGCGGGTTTCTAGGTCGGCCGTGGGCAAGGGTTTTAAGCTGGAGCACATCGGCGCTCTCCTCCATGCCAAGCTGCACCAGGATTTTGGCCGCATCTTTGATAAGCTGCAGGTGAAGATTTATACCGAGGAAGATAAGGTAAAGGAGATAGTAGAAAAAGCCAAGGCGGTATACAGTGCTCGCGATGTCCGAATTGAGGGTATGACCGACGAGACCAGCGATATCTACTACTCCTGCACCCTGTGCCAGTCCTTTGCCCCCAGCCATGTCTGCGTCATTAGCCCGGAGAGAACCGGCCTTTGCGGTTCCTATAACTGGATGGACTGCAAGGCATCTTATGAGATTAACCCCACCGGACCCAACCAGCCGGTGTCCAAAGGAGAGGTAGTTGACACCAAGCTCGGGCAGTGGCGGGGGGTCAATGAATTTATCTATAAGGCTTCGCGGGGGAAGATAGACCATTATAACTTATACAGTATAGTGAGCGCCCCGATGACCACCTGCGGCTGTTGTGAGTGTATTGCCGCTGTTCTTCCTCTGTGCAACGGGGTGATGACGGTAAATCGGGAGTATATGGAAATGACCCCCTGCGGGATGAAGTTTACCACCCTGGCTGGAACTATTGGCGGGGGAGTAAGCACCCCCGGCTTTATCGGTCACGGCAAATACAATACCACTCAGAGAAAATTCATCATTGGTGATGGCGGTATCAGGAGGATTGTCTGGATGCCCAAGATGCTGAAAGAAGAGATTGCCGAGCGGCTTAAGGCTAGGGCTGAGGAGATTGGCACTCCTGACCTGATGGATATGATTGCCGATGAGACAATAGGGTCAACTGAGGAAGAGATTCTACCCTTCCTGCAGGAGAAGGGACATCCAGCGCTGACTATGGAGCCGATAATAGGCTAGAAAAGGAGTCTTAATATGCCGCTTACCGGGATAGAGATATTCAAGTCACTGCCCAAGACAAACTGCGGTGAGTGCGGCGTGCCGACCTGCCTTGCCTTTGCCATGAGTCTAGCCGCCGGCAAGGCGGAGCTTTCTGCCTGCCCCTATATCTCCGAGGAGGCAAAAGCCAAACTGGAGGAAGCATCGGCGCCCCCCATCAGAACGGTTACCATCGGGGTTGGCCAGCGGGCATTAAAAATTGGTGGTGAGACAGTTATGTTTCGCCATGAGAAGAGGTTTGAGAACCCACCCGGTCTGGCTATCCTTATTACTGATACTATGGACGGCGCCGAGGTTGATAGTCGGCTGGAGAGGTTTAAGCTTCTTCACTATGAACGGGTAGGCCTTACCCTGCGCCCCGAGCTGGCGGCAGTAGAGAGTGTTTCCGGGGAGGCGGCAAAATTTGCCTCGCTGGTCAGTAAAATAAAGCAAAATAGCGATTGCCGCCTTATTCTGATGAGCGAAAACCCCGATATTCTGGCGGCGGGCTTAAAAGAGTGCGGTGACCAAAGACCACTGCTTTATGCAGCCACCAAGGATAACTTGGAGCCAATGGTTAAGCTAGCCAAGGAGAATTCCTGCCCGGTGGTGGTAAAGGCTTCTGGGCTTGATGAGCTCAGCCAGCTGACGACCAAGCTAACTGAGGCTGGGATTAACGACATTGTTCTTGACGCCGGCTCAAGGAATATCCGCCGAGCCTTTGAGGAGCAGGTAATCATCAGGAGGGCTGCCCTAACCAAGAAGTTCCGTCCCTTGGGCTTCCCGACCATTGTCTTCCCCTGCCAGATGACCGATGACCCGATGAAGGAGACGGTGATTGCCTCTATATTTGTGGCTAAATATGGCGGCATTATCGTCCTCTCTGACTTTCAGGGACATAGCCTGCTCCCACTGCTTCTGGAGAGGCTGAACATCTATACCGACCCCCAGCGGCCGCTAGCCACCACTGAGGGAATCTACGAAATCGGCGGACCGGATGAAAACTCGCCGGTGCTTATTACTTCTAACTTCTCCCTCACCTACTTCATCGTCTCCGGTGAGATAGAGACCAGCAAGGTGTCCAGCTGGCTTCTGATCAAGGACACGGAGGGGCTTTCGGTGATGACTTCCTGGGCGGCAGGCAAGTTTGTCGCCGATACTATTGCCCCCTTCGTCAAAAAGTGTGGTATCGGGGATAGGGTTAAGCACCACAAGCTGGTAATCCCGGGCTATATCGCCGCCGAAAGCGGCGGTCTGGAGGAGGAGCTGCCGAACTGGAAGACGCTGGTTGGCCCCCGAGAAGGAGCTCACATCCCAGCCTATCTTAAGGAATGGAGACCATAGGGGGAGCCATGATTCTTATTGGTGAGAATATAAATATTATGTCCCGGACCATCGGTCGGGCACTTAAGGAGAGAAACCCCAAGCCGATTCAGGAGCTGGCTCGGGCTGAGGTTGATGCCGGTGTTGATTACCTTGATATCAATATTGGTCCCGCCCGAAAAGGAGGGGACGAGTTAATGGAGTGGGTGGTTAACACCGTGCAGGCGGTCTGCGATAAGCCGCTTTCTCTGGATACCACCAACCCGGTGGCAATGGAAGCCGGCTTAAAGGCGCATAAGGACAAGGCGCTGATTAACTCCATCTCCCTGCAGCCGGAGCGGCTGGAGCAAGGACTGCCGCTGGTGACCAGATATGGTGCCGCTATGATTGGCTTGCTGTGGGGGGTGGAGGGGATGCCCCGTGATGCCGCCGAGAGGGGTATGCTTGTTGCTGACCTTGTCTATAAAGCTAATGAAATGGGTATTGCCAATGAGGATATCTGGGTAGACCCCATCCTGACGCCGGTATCAGTGGAGATAAATCAGGTGCAAGCCTGTTTTGAATTTATGAGCATGCTCAAGGACATGGCTTTGGGCTGTAAATCTACTGTCGGCCTGTCCAATATCTCCAACGGCACCCCCAACCACTTAAGACCTTACCTTAACCGTACCTGTTTGATAATGCTGATGAAGTACGGGCTATCCTCGGCGATAGTTGATGCCTTTGATGATGAGCTAGTAAGCATCGCCAAGGGCAGGATGCCCCACATTGTTGAGCTGGTGTATCGGGTGATGGATGGTGACAAGGTTGACCTTGCCTCTTT
>SOJS01000110.1 GCA_004376435.1 Dehalococcoidia bacterium | reverse complement strand
CCGTTGTCTTTGGTGCCTTTGTCATTGGTCTGGTGCTCCGCGAAACAAGGTTTGCTCACCAGGCGCTGGCTGAGATTACCCCGCTGCGGGATATCTTTGCTACCCTGTTCTTTGTCTCTCTGGGTATGCTGCTCAGCCCCAGCTTTATCCTTGATAACTGGGAGCTGGTAGCCATAACGGTGGCGGTCATTATCTTGGTAAAATTTCTGGTCGTTTTTGGCATTGTTCGACTCTTTGGCTATAACAACAGGATAGCCATCTTTGCCGGCGCCGGTCTTTTTCAGATTGGGGAGTTCAGCTTCATCCTGGCGCAGGCGGGGGTTAATGGCGGCATCATCTCTGGCCAGTTTTATTCCCTAATCCTGGCTAGCGCCGTTATCACCATGATACTGACGCCGTTATCAATGAGTCTGGTTTCCTGGCTCTACCCCAGGTTAACACCAGCGCCCAAGAGCCGGGCAGAGGTGGCTGAAGATACCTCAGCTCTGCTGGTTTCTGACTTGGCCGAAACAGCCAATCCGGTGGTGATTGCTGGCTACGGCAGGGTGGGGCAGAATATCGCTCAAGGTCTTCATGATGCCGGCATACCCTATACCGTTATTGAGATTGACCCGGAGCGTATCTTTGAGCTGCGCTGTGGCGGCATCGCCTGCATCTATGGGGACGCCAGCAATGCCCATGTCCTGTCTAATGTGGGCTTAAAGAAAGCCAGGGCACTGGTGGTTACCTTCCCCGACCCGCTGGCGGTGGTGACCACGATCAAGGCTGCCCTAAAGGCTAACCCCAAGCTTAAGATTGTGGCTCGGGTGCACCGAGCCAGGGAAGCCGAGCTGCTTAAAAAGCTGGGGGTTGTTGAGCTAGTAAGCCCGGAGTATGAAGCCAGCCTTGAATTCTTAAGGAGAATTTTGCTAGTCTCTGGTCAGAATGAGGCTGAAACTAGGCGGACTCTGGAGACATTGCGGCAGGGTGAGGAGATTACTGAATTTAGCCCTGATGATGAAGAGTAACTAGGAGGTCTATCGTGAGTAAAACTAAAGTTGGCATTATCAATGTTACCGGCTATACCGGTGTTGAGCTGGCACGGTTGCTGGCTCAGCACGGGGAGGTGGAGCTTACCTCAGTTACCGGGCGCAGTGCTGCCGGCAAAAAGCTGGGTGATGTTTTCCCCCATCTGGCAGATATAAACCTGGTTATTGAAGCTGAGCTGGGCGAGGTTGACCTTGCTTTTTCGGCTATGCCACACCGGGAGAGCGCTAGTGAGGTGATGGCATTATTTAAGCGTGGGGTTAGGGTGGTTGATATCAGCGCTGATTTCAGGCTAAAGGAGGCGGCAGGCTACCGGCAGTGGTATAATTTTACCCACCCCTCACCCCAGCTTCTGGCAGAAGCGGTCTATGGTTTACCGGAGCTCTACCGCTCCCAGCTTGCCTCCGCGCGGCTGGTGGCTAACCCCGGTTGCTACCCCACCGCTGCCATTCTGGCTCTGGCGCCGGTGGTTAAGGCAGGACTGATTGAGCCGGAGATTATAATTGATAGCAAGTCCGGTATCTCCGGGGCGGGTAGAACCGTTAGCCTCGGCACTCACTACCCGGAAGCCAATGAGGATGCCACTGCCTATGCTTTGGAAGGGCACCGGCATCTACCGGAGATTATCCAGGAGCTGGGGTTGCTTTATCAGGGGCGGTTGCCGGCGGTGACCTTTGTCCCTCACCTGGTGCCAATGACTAGGGGGATACTAACCACTGCTTATGCTCCACTGGCTTCAAGCAAAAAGGGGGAGGAGATAAATAAGCTCTACCGGGACTTCTACCGGGGCGAGCCCTTTATCCGGGTGGTGGCATCGCCGCCCCACACCAAGCATGTCTGGGGGAGCAACCTCTGCCTTATCTATCCTACTGTTGACCCCAGGACGGGGCGGCTGATTGTTGTTAGCTGTCTGGATAACCTGGTTAAGGGGGCGGCGGGGCAGGCAGTCCAGAATATGAACCTGATGCTTGGCTTACCGGAGACTACCGGGCTTGAGGCGCTGGCGGTTTACCCGTGAAAGCTAGGGCTTTTTCCTAGCTTAACTCCTTTAAGGCTGGTCAGCTCCTAGAAGAAAAGGCATTAGTAAACGACCTCTTTACTAGCTGAAATATTGTCTCTTGACTCCACGTCTGCTATGCTTAACCGACAGTATGGGTGAGCTAGCAGGTAATAGTGGTGTCAGGGACTTTCGCTCTATTGACTATGTCAAGATTACTATCTTCGGTTTTGCCCTGACGGCTCTGTGGAGCAGTCTGCATACCATTATCCTGCCGCTGCGGCTACTGGACTTTGTTGCCGAGCCCCAGCTTAATACCTACCTTGGACTGCTGGCCGGTAGCGGCTTAATCCTGGCAATGGTAGTCCAGCCAATAGCCGGGGCGGTTAGTGACCGTTCTGGCTTTCGCTGGGGGCGCCGGCGCCCCTACATTCTGCTCGGCTCTATCTTGGTCATCATGTTTCTTTTTGGAATAGGGTTCTCGGGCAGTTATGTTGCCCTGTTTGCCATCTATTGCCTGCTTCAGGTTGGCTCCAATATAGCCCAGGGGGCATACCAGGCGTTTATTCCTGACCTAGCCCCAGCCGAGAAACGGGGACTGGCTTCAGGGGTGAAAGGTCTTTTTGAGATAGCCGGCGGGATTGTCCTGTTGCGCCTGATTGTTCCCTTTATGGACCGCTACTCTATTGGTGCGGAGAGCTTGTGGCTATGGTTAGCTTTGGGGGCAGTGGCTGTTGTCCTGCTGGGGGCGATGATTGCCACTGTGCTGACGGTTAAGGAGCGACCGCTGGCTGGTGTCCCCAGGTTGCCGCTACTGCCAACGCTCACCAGAAGCTTTAGGATTGATGTCAGGAAAAACAGTGATTTTATCTGGTTTCTGCTGTCGCGCCTGCTTATCTTTATGTCGCTGGCTGTTATCCAGAGGTTTGCCTTTTATTTTCTTAAGTATTTTGTCGGCGTAGCCAATCCAGCCGCCGCCACTGCTGACCTGCTGATAGTGGTGGGTATTTTTATGCTGGCGGCAGTTTACTTTGCCGGGCGCCTCTCGGATAGGGTAGGGCGCCGACCAATTGCTATCTCGTCAGGGCTACTTGGTGCTTTAGGAGTTGCATTATTGCTTGCCCCCGGCGGCTATAGCATGGTGCTGTTTGCTGGTAGTGTCCTGGGGATTGCCAGCGGCGCTTTTATAAGCACTAACTGGGCTCTGGCTACAGACATGGTTCCTAAGGGTGAGGAAGCAAGATACCTTGGTCTGACCAATCTGGCGACGGCTGGTGGTTCGGCTCTAGCCCTGTTTGTCATCGGACCGGTAATTGATCTCTTTAACACCTATAGCCCCGGGCTGGGCTACCAGGTCATGCTGGGGACCTGTATTTTTTATTTTGTTGCCGGTTCATTGCTGCTGTTCAAAGTCAGGGCGCCGACTCAACTAAGGTAGGGTAATGCCACCTTCCACCCCAGGACAGCCGCCAGCAGGGTGAGACTGACATAGAGCAAGGTTCTACCCAGCCAGCAGGCAAGGACAAACTTCCATAAGGGGAAGCGAAGGACACCGGCGGCAATGCCGACCAGGTCAAAGAAGAAGGGCACCGCCGAGAGGATAAAAATAGTTACCGCCCCCCACCTCTCCAGCCACCCCACCAGCCGACTATAGAGCTTTATCTTTTCAATGACACCACGACCGCTGTAGCCGACCATATAGCCGGTTATCTCCCCGATTGCCGCTCCGACTCCACCGGCCAGCCCGACAATAATCGGACCATCAATGCCGCTAACCGGGTAGAGAGAAAAGCCGATGGCAAAGAGTATCGGCAGAACGGCGCCGGGCAGAATAATGGTGGCATTGCCAATCAGGCTAATCAGGAAAGCGCCCCAGTAGGCATAGTCCTTTAGCTCCTCAAGCCTCTCCGGGTGGCGTCCGAAAACAAGGTAGATGGTAGCCGTAATCCCTATTACCAGAATGAGCGTTGATATGGGGATTAGCCATCTCTTTAGCCTCTCCCCTCTTGCTAACTGGTTAGTCTGGCTGGCAATCTTGCTCATTTTGGCTATTGTAACATATTACCAATTTGGGGAAAAAAAAGCGGCTGGTTCTAGGTGGCGTTGTCGGCGACTCCTGCCTCTGCTATACTATAGCTGCCTGCCCCCATCGTCTAGAGGCCTAGGACACTGGCCTTTCAAGCCGGTAACAGCGATTCGAATTCGCTTGGGGGCACCAACTAGAATTTCCCCTTGAGCTTTTTATAGGTCTCCGCCAGGGCTTGAGGAATTACCCTGACACTGGCTATCACGGGCATAAAGTTCGTATCTCCCTGCCAGCGGGGGACAATATGGGTGTGGACATGGTCATCTATACCAGCGCCGGCTACCTTACCCAAATTTAAGCCGATGTTAAAGCCATCCGGCTTAAATACCTGCTTTAGAACTTTGATACTGCGGCTAACGATTTCAAAGTGCTCGTCTCGCTCATCATCGGTTAGCTCTTCCAAGCTGGCGAGGTGGCGGTAGGGGGCAATCATCAGATGACCTGGGTTATAGGGATAGCTATTTAAGATGATGAAGTTTTTATTCCCGCGGTGCAGGATATAGCTGGCGGCATCGTCCTTCTCTTTCGGCTTGTCACATAGAATGCACCCCCCTCCCTTCTCCATCTCAATATATTCTATCCGCCACGGTGCCCAGATTCGTTTCATAGCTCACTCCTTGCTGGTTGCTCGGTCTATTTTAATCGCCTGCCCCTTTGGGCGTCAAAGGGCGGTGTGAAATTTGACCCTTTTATTGCCGAGGTGTATAATATTTTTGGAAATAGTCAGAAAGGAGACGAGACAGATGAAGATTGTGACCCTGTGCAAAGAGGGAGGCTGTTGTCCGGTAGTCAGGATAACCGATGACGGTGTTGAGATAGGAGAGAAGGACAACATCTGCGCCTTAAAGAAAGACGAGTGGGAAGTTCTGAAGAAGAAGATACTGGACGGCGAGCTTTAGAATAAGGGCTACAGCGCCTTCACCATGTAGTCTGCCTGTGAGGTGTAGCCAAACTCAGAGCGGTAGTACTCTTTGGCGCCAACGCCGCTTAAAATTACCATTTTTTGTGTCTGGAATTCACAACGGGCAATCCTCTCAGCTTCCCGGAGCAGTACCTTACCCATACCTTTATGCTGGGCAGCCCCCTCTCTCTGCTCAGCCAGAGGGACCTCGGGTCCATATATGTGGAGCTCTCTTATCAGGGCTAGGTTTCCTTTAGCCTCCTGCCCTAGCACTGGTATTGGCTTGGATTGAATTCTCAGCCGCAGCAAGCCAAATAACGTCTCGTTTTCATCCTCAAGGGAGAGGAAGACCTCCCTGCCGCCGCCGGCTTCATAATCCAGCCTCACCAGCTGCGGTTTGCCTATTTCCCAGCCATCCCGGGAGCGGTGGCCATACTCCCGACAACGGATGCACTTACATCCAGCTGACTTTTGCCGCATTCGCTTCTGGATTTCCCCCCGCAGTGATTCCTTTAAGCCGGCGACAATAAACTTGGCTGGGATATCACGCAGTACCCGTGAGATGCGGACATACTTGGGCACCAGAGACTTAATCTCAGCCAGCAGGTTGACCATGGTATTAACATCATAGGGCTGGTAGCGCCCCTGCCGATACCACCTCTCCAGCTCCGTGCCCGCAATCACCATGGTGGGGTAGAGCTTTAAGCCGTCCGGTTTAAAGCTGTCATCGCTGAAGAGGCGGCGGAAAAGCTCCAGGTCTGCCGACGGGGTCAGCCCGGGCAGCCCCGGCATCCAGTGGTAGTGCACCTTAAAACCGTGCTCCCTGAGGCGGGCGGTAGCTTGGATGACATCAGCCACCCGGTGCCCCCTTTCTACCAGCCGGTAAATATCGTCATCCAAGGTCTGTACTCCGAGCTCCACCCGGGTGGCGCCGAACTCAAGCATGCGCTCTATTTCCTCCTGCCGACACCAGTCAGGTCTGGTCTCAATGCAAAGCCCGGTGCAGCGGTGGCGCGCCGTTTCGTTAACTTTCTTTGCCTCTTCCAGGGAGGCAGACTCCTGCTCGTTTAGGGCATCAAAGCAGTCTTTGATAAACTGGTATTGATATTCCCTGGGGCAGGCGAGGAAGGTGCCGCCCATTACTATCAGCTCGACCTTATCGGTGGGGTGACCCATTTCAGCCAGAGATTTTAGCCTTACCTTTATCTGCTTTTTGGTATCATAGTGGCACATCTTGGCGCGCAGCACTGCCGGCGACTCGGTGGTATAGCTCTGGGGGGTGGTCGGGTAGGTGGGGCAATAGATACACTTACCAGGGCATTTCATCGGCTGGGTCATAACTGCCACCGGGGTAACCCCGGAGATAGTCCTTGCAAATTTTTTCATATTGTGCTTCCCTTATAATGAGTTTAGCAGATTGTGGCTTATGGCAACAAACAGGGATGTCTTTAACCAAATAGCCCCCAGCTGGTATAACCTCCGCCACTGGTCTCTGTTCCGCCGCGAGCTGGAGGCGCTGGCAAAGCGCTGGCAGAAGGGCCGGCTGGTGAATATCGGCTGCGCCCACGGGGCTGACTTTTTACCTTTTAAGGAGTCATTTGAGCTTTATGGCATTGATTTTTCTGATGAGATGCTAGGATTTGCCACCAGATATGCCCAGAAATTCAATTTTAGTGCCAGCCTGGCGCTGGCTGATGTTAGCCACCTTCCCTATCAGGATGAAGCCTTTGACTGGGCAATTTCGGTAGCTACCTACCATCACATAAGGTATCCCGAGGAGAGGGAGAGGGCTTTCTATGAGCTGTGGCGGGTACTAAAGCCCGGTAGCGAAGCCTTTATCACTGTCTGGAACCAGTGGCAACGCCGCTTCTGGGTTAAAGGCAAGGAGTTAGCCGTCCCCTGGCAGATGAAGGACAAGACCCTGCACCGCTACTACTACCTTTTCTCCTACCCCCAGCTTGAGGGAATGTTAAAGAGGGCTGGCTTTGAGGTATTGAAGTCTTTCCCGGAAAGCACCTACCGCTTCCGGCTCAAGTTCTTTTCCCGCAATATATGTTTGCTGGTGAGAAAGGGTGGTTCAAAATAGCCTCTCTATCTCTTTATATTGACAAAACTGTTAGCCAGAGGATAGGATTTTAAGAGAAAGGAGAGGTTATGCTAGTCAAAATCAAATGCCCTGAATGTAGCACTGAGGGCAGCTTGTCTCTTTCAGATACCAGCTATCAGGGACCTTACCGATGCTGGAAATGCCGACAGCTCTTCACCATTAAGATGGAGAACAACGAGCTTAAGTCGTGTCAGCCCCTCAGCCAGGAAGAGTTTGACAAGCAGCAGGAAATTGAAGCCCTAAAAGCCAAATTCAAACAGCGCTAGCTGATAGGGAGAAATGGTATGAGTAAGAGGAGGTTTTCGGCAATGCTTATCCCAACGATAATAATGGGCATAATTGCCATTATAGTTCTTGTTATTGGCTATCAAAGAGGGGGTGGGGAACATATCCTCGGCTTGAAAGCCGCCGGCAGCCTGCTGCTGCAGATTACCCCTTTGCTCATTTTCGCCTTTATTATCGCCGGTATGATTCAGGTTCTTGTTCCCCATGAGATGATATCTAAGTGGGTGGGCACCGAGTCTGGTTTTAGAGGTGTCTTAATTGGTACATTAGTCGGCGGTTTTACCCCCGGCGGCCCCTATGTTAGTTTACCCATCGCCGCCGGACTGCTGCGTGCCGGAGCCAGTATTGGCACTATGGTAGCCTTTGTCACCGCCTGGTCACTGCTGGCGGTGAGCCGGCTGCCGATAGAGATAGGCCTGATGGGCTGGAAATTCTCGCTAATTCGCCTGGCATGTGTCTTTTTCTTTCCGCCCATTGCCGGAATGATAGCCAACAGGTTCTTCTCCGGGGTAGCCTTGCTTGAATAAGCGGCCATATCATTATTAAGGATAATTCTAAGCACAACTGGGCATGTGGGGGTAAGCTGGCGTCAGAAGAACCCCCGCCGGAATAGGAATTTTTACCCCTTTCTAGTTTTACTTCATGCCTTGACTAGGATTATAGCACCCCCTGTCAAGCACCCTGCCTTTTTGTCATTGGACATGACCTGCTGAATATGGTTTAATTAAAGCTTAGATTTTAAGACAGGAGGCAGTCGGTGGATAATGGTGACCTGGGCAATATCGGCAGAAACCTGATAGTCCTGATACCGCTGATTCTGCTTATACTTTTCCAGATATTCTTCAAGAAGCGCCGCAAGGAAGGGACACCCCTGGAGATAGCCAGTAGCCTGCTAACGGACATTTCTCTTAATCAGCAGATTGCCGAGGAATTTATCCAGGGGCATCCGGCGAAGAAGTTTGAGACAAGTAGCTGGCAGAGAAATAAAAATAAACTGGATTTTCTCGACCGGGAGCTGCTGGTAACTCTGGAGAAAACCTTCAATATGGCGGAGGAGTTCAACCGGGAGATAAATGCGGCGAGAAGGCTTAAAACCCTCAGCTATCTGGTGGGTATCCCGGCGGATAAGCTAAAGGAGCCGCTTACTCGCTGCCGGCAGGGGCTTGAGCAGTGGCTCCAGTCAAATAGTGGCCAGGCGCCAACAACTCCCAAGCGGCGCAGCTTCTTTCCCCAAAAATAACTGGCTTTTTGCCTGCCTTTAGCCGCTAGGGGGTAATTTGATATGAGGCTACCCTCCACCTTTTGGAGTGGGACTTCTTTAACTGCTGAAGGCGTGCCTGAAATGAGGCTGAGGCGATGTTATTGGCGGTCATCAATATGGCGTCTTCCTTATTATCAGTGTAGTAGCCATGGCGTATCCCTACCTGAGTGAAGCCATACTTGTAATATAGGCTCAGGGCGGGGGTGTTGGAGGCGCGCACCTCCAGGGTAATAATACGGGCATCAAGCTGGGTGGCTAGCTCTATGGTGGCGATAAGCAGTAGTTCTCCTATCCCCCGTTTCTGGTGTGTCTGGCGCACTGCCAGGCTGATGATATGGGCTTCATCAGCCACCAGCCAGAAGCCGCCAAAACCGATAATGTACTCCCTTTTTGCCGGCGCTGTTTGCCTAGTAGATAGCCGGCTATAGTGTAAAAGCTGCCCTGCCCTGGCTAGCAGCCGAGGCAAGCCCGATGGCGGCTCTGCCTTGGGCTCTCTAGTTATTGGCTCCTCATTGCTGATGACGATATAATGGGCTAACCGGTTTTGTAACTCATGCTTATAGTTAACCGGTGGCCACAGAGCAGGAAAGACTTCACGGTCAATCCTGGTGACCTGGTCAATATCCTCTTCGTGCATCAGCCGCACATACATAGCCGACCTCTATCCCCTTTAAGGAGAGCCCTGGTTTTGAAAAAGGCTCTTTTTAATTTTAACATATTGCTGTTTCCCGCCGACATTTTGATTGAGCTTGGAACCTATCTTTTTGCCATTTCCTCCGTTATACTATTTGTATAGTACTATCTGGTATAAGGTGATGAAGAGTAACCAATTTAACAGTATCCTGGATGAGTGCCTGGAGCGCCTGCTGACCAAGGGAGAGACGATAGAGCAGTGTCTGGCGAGCTATCCGGAGCTGGCGGCTGAGCTTAAGCCGCTGCTGGAGACGGCGCTGGCAACCAAGCAGGCGTCAGCCATTCAGCCTCGCCCTGAGTTTAAAGCCAGAGCTAGATACCAGTTCCACTCGGCGCTACAGGAAGCGAAGTCCGGGAGACGGCTGCCTGTCTTTGGCTGGCTGCCAGGCTGGGCGACAGCCGTGACTATAGTCCTTGTCCTGTTGCTGGCTGGGGGCGGCACGGTGGCGGCGGCGGGCGATAGCATGCCCGATGAGGCTCTCTATCCGGTAAAGATAGCCTCGGAGCAGGTGCAGTTGGTATTCACCACCTCACCTCTGGATAAGGCAGAGCTTTATGCCCGTCTGGTGGATAGAAGGGTGGATGAGATAGTTTATGTCGCCGCTAGGGGCGATGCCAGGCAGGTGGAGATGGTCAGCCAGCGCCTGAATAACCATCTGGTAAGGATAGCCAGCCTGGTTTCAGTCCCGGAGGAAGCTGGCTTCTTGACGGCACCAGCTGCCGAGATGGACAGGGGCCCCCAGGCTAATGGTCGGGGCAAGCTGAGGAGGCTGCTGGCTGGTTATGCTGTCAGCCATCCGGCAAAACTGCGCGCTGTTCTGGCGGAGGTGCCGGAAGAAGCCAGACCTGCCCTGCTTCGGGCAATCGTCCTATCCGAAGCCCGCTACCAGCAGGCACTGGCGGCAATTGCCGATTAGGGTGAGCTAGCGGCGCTTTTTGTAAAGTTTCTTTAGTTTGCCACTAACCAAATGGTGACTTTTTCGTTATAAATAGTGTGATGAGAAAAAAATTAGCCCTGATTATTATCCCGGTCTTAATTTTAGCTCTGGTTGGTGGTTGTTCTTCACCAGCGGAGACCGGTCTTTCCTTAACTGTAAGTCAGCCGGTTGATGGCAGTGTGGTCACTGTTGGTGAGGTTGAGGTGAGGGGCAGCACCAGCCCTGGGGCTGTCGTCAGCGTCAATGGTGAAATCATCGTGGCTGATATTCAGGGCACCTTCGCCATTACCCTTCCTCTGGAGGAAGGACCGAACATTATTGAGATAATCGCCTCTGATGAAGAGGAAAACGAGGCAAGCACTGAACTGATAGTAACTTTGGTTAAAGGAGGGTAAAAATATGAGGTTACTAAAGACTATGGCGGTTTTGACACTAGCTGTGGCGATGCTTTTGACCGGGGTGCTCCCGACATATGCCGCCACCGGAGCTGACAATCCCCAACCATCGCTGTTGCTCAAGCCAGATGAAGGTCAAGGCAACAGATGGCAGTTTGGGGAGGTAGTTATTGTCCGCGGTGAGGTGACGGATGTAGAGGTGACGGGTGTAGGGTCAGGAGAGATTGAAGTTGACGAGGAGACGGTAATTATGGTTGATGAGGCGACCAAAATCAGGGTGCCGACCCTGGGCAGCTCAGCCACCCTGGATGATATTGAACTGGGGATGAAGGTGGCAATTCAGGCTTATGAGATAGATGATGAGCTGCATGCCCGCCACATCGTGGTTATTCCCGGCAAACCTCAGTACCGTCATCATGTGGGTATAGTGACGGAATATGAAGAAGGAGTGAGCATCACCATAGAGGACAAATGGGAAAATACCGTTACCTTTGAGATTGCTGATGAGTTTAAGGTCCTGCCGCCTGGCGCCACGGTAGAGGAAGGTAAGCGGGTCACCGTAATCAGCCGCCGCGACCCGGCCGGCGACCGTCTTATCGCCAGGGGGGTGGTGGTGCACCCAGCCCGACCCATGTTTAGTCTGGAGTGTATCAGCGGCACTATTACCCTGGGTGAAACCGAAGAGATTATCACCATTGGTGAAACGGACATTGACTATGATGAGAACACCATCTTTGTCCTGCGCGGCACCCTGGCGGTGGAGACAGGACAGGAGGCGATAATCTTCTACCGTGAGCAGGAGGACGAAAGCCTGCTGGCGAAGGTAGTATTGATTGGCATTGACCTGCCTGGAGTACGGCTGGGACTAAAGGGGACTGAAGAGTAACGCTAGCCTGTGTCTGGCATAAAAAGGGAGCCTGTAGATAGGCTCCCTTTTTATTTGGTGTAGCCTTCCCATTCACTGTAGACACA
>SOJS01000054.1 GCA_004376435.1 Dehalococcoidia bacterium | reverse complement strand
TACTCGACGGTCTTGCGTTCTATGAAGTCAAATAGCTGCATATCCGGTGTCATGTCACCCTCCCCAGTTATCCCCCCTTTAGCGCAGCGCTCTATCTCATCTACTGCCGCCGGGTAGGAATTGGGCTGGACGGCGCAGAAACCGAGCAAACGCTTGGGGTAGCGGGCGACCGATTCCAATATATAGTCGTTGGTTTCCACACAGAGCTCATGGGTAGTCCAGCCGATATTAACGATAACCGAAATATCAATGCCGCACTTATCCATGCTGGCAATAAGCTCATCAGTGGTGGCAAGTCTGGCATCCTTGCCCGAGTAGAGGGCGGCAAAACAGGGGTCACTATCAATATACTTAGAGTGGTTTTTCTTTATCCGGGGCGGCAGGACATGGGCGTGAAAGTCAATAATCATCGCCCGATTATAGCAGAAAGCTTCAGGTGATAACAAACTAACAGCAGCAAGCTAGCTTGACTCTTCTGGTTTCTCCACTGCCTCGGGGGCGGCTTCTCCCTCCGCCTCCTCAGGAGCTGCCTCGGCGGCTACCTCTTCCTCAACCACCTCCTCAACGCGTGCCTCGGCTATCTTGACCACGAGCTGGTTAGAGTCAGTGGTAACGGTGATATCGGGGCTGATGGCGAGGTCTCTGATATAGATTGCCTGCCCTATCTCCTCAAGCGGGCTTAAGTCAACCTCTATCTGGGGCGGGAGCTTGTCGGGCAGACACTCAATGCTTAAGCTGGTAACGCCGTGGGTTAAAATGCGGTCTTTTTCCTTCATTGCCGGAGCTTCACCAACGAGGACAATGGGAATATCTACCTTTATCTTCTCCGTCTTTTTCACCTGGTAGAAGTCAACATGAAGCAGCTGGTCGCTAACAGCATCCCTCTGAATTTCACGGATGAACACCGTCCTCGGCTGCTTGTCATCCTCAACCTCAAGGCTGATAAGGCGGGTCCTCCCTGCCTGAGCGATAATGCGCTTGAGCTTATCGGTTTCACACTGCAGTGCTGATGAGCTGATATTGTGGCCGAAGAGGTGGGTGGGGGTGATGCCCTGACGGCGCAAAAATCTGGTTTTCTTACCCAGTATGCTCCTCTTAGCCGCTGACAGTGTTAGCCCTTCCATTTATCTCTTTCCTCGCTCTACCCATTTAAGCAGAAATGGATACAAAAATCAATTGCCTTAAAAAGGTAGACCCGAGTCTTTAAATTATTGTATAATTTATTTAAGTACGGGGGGTGTTAATGCCATTACCTGAATCAGGTCGGTCATTACCAAAAACCTCGGCAGATAATAAAGAAGTCGGGGTTTTTTCTTCGCCAGGGGCTAAATCGCTGGCACAAATGGCGGCTATCGCCAAGAGGCTGCGCCGCCATATCATCACCATGACCGGGAAGGCAGGCAGTGGTCACCCCGGCGGCTCCCTTTCGTCGGTAGAGATTGTGACCGCCCTTTATTTTAATGTGATGCGGCACAAGCCCCAGGACCCCTGCTGGTCAGACAGAGATAGATTCATCTTAAGCAAGGGGCATGTCGCCCCGCTGCTTTACGCTGTTCTGGCTGAGTCTGGCTACCTGCCCCTGGAAGAGCTGCCGACCTTAAGAAAGCTCAACAGCCGCCTTCAGGGGCATACTGACTGCACGGTTACCCCCGGCGTGGAGATGTCAGCCGGTGCCCTGGGGCAGGGGCTTTCCTTTGCCATTGGCGTCGCCCTGGCCGGGCGGCTTAACCTTAAGGACTACCGGGTTTATGTCCTGCTTGGGGATGGGGAGTGTGATGAAGGGCAGGTATGGGAGGCGGCGATGGCGGCGGCTCACTTTAAGGTAGACAGCCTGGTAGCGATAGTGGACAATAACGGTCTGCAGATAGATGGCTGGAACCGAGATGTGATGAACTTGGAGCCATTTGCTGCTAAATGGCAAGCCTTTGGCTGGCATGTGATTGAGGTTGATGGCCATGACCTTGGTCAGATTATTTCGGCCTTTGACCGGGCGAAGCAGAGCAAGGGGCAGCCGACCGTCATCATCGCCCATACTATCAAGGGCAAGGGGGTCAGTTTTATGGAGAACAGAGCCGAGTTCCACGGTAAAGCCCCCACCCCGGCCGAGGTGGCTCAAGCACTGAAGGAGCTGGCGTAAGCAGTGGCTGAGGAAATATCACTCCGGGATGCTTATGGTAAGACCCTGCTCCAGCGGGGCCGGGAAAACCGGGATATTGTTGTGCTGGATGCTGACCTTTCCCGTTCCACCATGACCTACTACTTTGCCAAGGAGTTTCCTGACCGCTTCTTTGACTGTGGTATCGCTGAGCAGAACATGGTGAGCATTGCCGCCGGGCTGGCCGCCTCAGGCAAGATTCCCATTGCCAGCACCTTTGCCGTTTTTGCCCCTGGCCGCTGTTTTGACCAGATTCGTATGTCTATTGCCCAGCCAGGACGCAATGTCAAGATTGTTGCCACCCATGGCGGCATCACTGTTGGCGAGGACGGCACCTCGCACCAAGCGGTGGAAGACCTGGCTCTGATTTGCTCCCTGCCCGGCTTTACTGTTATCGTGCCGGCGGATGCCATTGAGACTGCCCAGGCGGTAAGGGTGGCGGCATTAAGCCCCGGCCCCTTTTATATCAGGCTGGGTCGTCCCAAGCTGCCTCTGGTCTATAGTGAGGACTACCGCTTTAGTCTGGGTAAGGCGGTAACGATGGGGGAGGGCAGGGGGGCGACTATTATTGCTATCGGCGTTATGGTGGCGGCTGCTATTGAGGCGGCTGAAGAGCTTAAAACAGCAGGTATAGACTGTCGGGTGCTTAGTATGCCCACCTTAAAACCAATTGATGAGGCAGCTATTATTAAGGCGGCTGTTGAAACCGGAGCCATTGTTACCGCCGAGGAGCACTTAGAGCACGGCGGGCTGGGGAGTCGGGTAGCCCAGGTGGTAGCCAGAAACAAGCCGGTGCCGATGGAGCTGGTGGCGATTAAGGACACCTATGCCAAATCAGGCAAGCCATCTGAGCTGCTTAAAAAACACGGGCTGACGGCGAAAGACATTGCCCAGGCTGTGCGTAAGGTGGTAGAGAGGAAGTAGTCCCTCTCCGGCGCTTCCTGTCCCTTGTAGGCATCAGCCACCTCTTGATAGGCAGGATAGCCAGGGTATAGCTATACTCCTTGCATCGCTTGTACTAATATTAGTTCTATTGCCCTGCTTCTATTATGTACTCAGCTCG
>SOJS01000038.1 GCA_004376435.1 Dehalococcoidia bacterium | reverse complement strand
CCAATTACACTGTTCCCTCCTATATCAGCCTGATTTCGGGACCGAGCAAGACCGGCGACATTGAAAAGGTAACCACCTACGGCGCCCACGGTCCAAAAGAGTTTCATGTTATCTTTATGGACGCCGGCCGTACTGAACTCGCCAAGCACCCGATACTGCGCCAGGCGCTCTACTGCCTGCGCTGTGGCGGCTGCCTCTATGAGTGCCCTGTCTTTGCCGTAACCGCCGGTCATTTTGGCGACAGGTATTTTGCCGGCATTGGTGCTGTCTGGGCGAAAATGATTAGCCAGGATGAGGAAAAGGCGGCGGCGGTAGCCTACACCTGCCTCACCTGCGGCCGCTGTAAGGTAAGGTGCCCGGTGAAGATTGATACACCAGAGATGATGGTCGCTTTGAGAAGATTAATTGCCAAAAGTACCCAGTAGTCTTTATTTTGGTGGCACTAAGTGATATTATTGGGAAAGACAAAGGAGGTTAAGCATTGGAAAAAAAGGTAACTAAAGAGGAACTGCTAGCCAAAGCACGCAAACCGGCCGAGGATGCCATGAAGTTGCATCCCTTCTACCGGGGAAAGATGCAGACCGTACCCAAGTGCATCGTCCGTGATTTTAACGACTTTGCCATCTGGTATACGCCAGGTGTGGCTGCGCCCTGCCGGGCAATTGCGGAGGACAAGGAAAAGGTCTACCAGTTTACCAACAAGTGGAACACCGTGGCTGTTGTTTCTGACGGCACCAGGGTTCTTGGGCTGGGTGACATCGGTCCTGAAGCCGGTATGCCGGTAATGGAAGGCAAGGCGCTTCTCTTTAAATATCTGGGGGGCGTTGACGCCGTGCCTGTCTGTCTTTATACCAAAGACCCGGATGAGATAATTCAGGCAGTGAAGTGGCTTCAGCCATCTTTTGGCGGCATCAACCTGGAGGACATCGCCAACCCCAAGTGCTTCTATATTCTTGATACTCTGAGAAAGGAATGTGAAATTCCAGTCTGGCACGACGACCAGCAGGGGACGGCGGCGGTTACCGTCGCCGGTCTGGTCAATGCCCTCAAGGTGGTGGGTAAGAAAAAGGAGACGGCGACTATCACCCTCATTGGGGTGGGGGCAGCCAATGTTGCCATCGCTAGGCTGCTTTTTGCCGACGGTTTTAAGCCGGAAAACACCATCTTCGTTGACAGCAAGGGCATCCTGCACTCAGGCCGGAGCGACCTGGAGCAGAAGCAGAAAGAAAACCCCTACAAATGGGACCTGTGCCAGAGAACCAACCCCGAGAAAAAAACCGGCGATATTGCCGAGGCACTTAAGGGGGCTGATGTCTGTATCTCGCTATCCAAGTCAGGCCCCGATGTCATCAAGCCGGAGTGGATAAAGGCTATGGCTAAGGACTCAATTGTCTTTGTCTGCGCCAACCCCATCCCTGAAATCTGGCCCTGGGAAGCTAAGGAGGCGGGGGCGAGGATTGTGGCTACGGGAAGGTCAGACTTCCCCAACCAGGTAAATAACTCTGTCGGCTTCCCCGGCATCTTCCGCGGCACCCTGGATGTCAAGGCGAGAACTATCACTGATGAGATGTGCATCACCGCTGCCCATGAGCTGGCGAAATGCGCCGAAGACCAGGGCATCCACGAAGACTACATTATCCCCACCATGGGGGAGTGGGAAGTCTTTATCCGGGAGGCAGTCGCTGTTGGGCTTAAGGCTATTGAGCAGGGAGTGGCTCGGGAAAAAGCAAGCCGTGAGGAGCTGACCCGGCGGGCGGAAAAGATGATTCGGGAGTCAAGAGAGACCACTAACTTGCTCATGAAATCAGGTCTGATACCGCCAGCGCCATAAGGTAAATTTTAGATTTACCGCGCTGGCTAGCAGCCATCTATTATTAAGTGTCAAGGAGTATAGTCACATGCGAGATATTGAGGCTAAAGAGGTAACTAGGAATGTAGCCCGTCTCTTTGAGGAGGCGAATTTCTTTTTGCCGGCTGATGTTCTGGCGGCTCTCAAGAAAGCCCGGGAGGCGGAGGAGTCGCCGGTGGGCCGGGAGGTAATAGACAGGATACTGGAAAATGCCGACCTTGCCGCCGGGGAGAAGATGCCCCTCTGTCAGGACTGCGGTGCTGCCGTCGTCCTGCTTGAGCTGGGTCAGGAGGTTCATATTAGTGGCGGCAACCTTTACACCGCCGTCAATGAAGGGGTGCGCCAGGGATATGATAGGGGCTACCTGCGTAAATCCATGGTGCGTCAGCCCTTCTCGGCACGGGTAAACACCAAAGATAACACACCGGCCATTATCTACACTGACATAGTTCCCGGTGATAAGCTTAAAATTATAGTCATGCCTAAAGGGGGCGGCGCTGAGAATATGACCCGCCTGGCGATGCTATCGCCGTCAAAAGGGCGGCCGGGGATTATTGATTTTGTCGTCAATGCTGTTGATGAAGCCGGCAGCAATCCCTGCCCGCCGGTTATTGTCGGTGTCGGCATCGGCGGCACTGCCGAAAGGACCTTAATGCTGGCTAAAAAAGCACTGCTGCGCCAGGTAGGCGAGCCCAACCCTGATAGCGAGATCGCTGAATTGGAAAAAGAACTGCTGGAAAAAATCAATAAACTGGGCATCGGACCAATGGGCTATGGCGGCCGGACGACGGCTCTGGCGGTTAATGTTGAGGTCTTCCCGTCCCACATCGCCAGCATGCCGGCGGCAGTTAACCTGCAGTGCCACAGTGCCCGACATAAGGAAGCGGTCCTGTGACGACTAAAAAGCATGATGTTATCGTTTTAGGCTCCGGGCTGGCTGGACTTAGAGCCGCCATTGAAGCCGCCAAAAACCCGGAGATTGATGTTGGTATTATCTCCAAGGTGCAGCTGATGCGCTCCCACTCCGTCTGTGCTGAAGGCGGCACCGCCGCCGTATTAAACCCTGAAGAAGGCGACAGCTTTGAGCTTCATGCCTGGGACACTATCCGTGGCGCTGACTTCCTCTGTGACCAAGATGTGGTGATGAGGTTTGTCCAGGAGAGCCCCAAGGAAATCATGCTCCTCGACCACTGGGGGGTTCCCTGGTCCCGCCGCCCTGATAAGCGTATTGCCCAGCGCCCCTTCGGTGGCCACACTTACAACCGGGCTGTTTTTGCCGCTGACAAGACCGGCTTTTTTGAGATGCAGACCCTCTATGACACGCTGCAGAAATACCCCAATGTCAGCCGCTATGATGAATGCTATGTTACCGCCATCCTGATAAAGGACAACCAATTCACCGGTGTTACTGTCTGGGACTTATCTAGTGGTGATTTCCTCTTTATCCAGGGCAAGGCACTGGTTATCGCCAGTGGTGGCGCCTGCCGTATGTTCGGCTTCACTACCTACTCCCTGACTGCCACCGGCGACGGTATTGCCATGGCTTACCGTGCCGGGCTGTCCCTAAAAGACACCGAGTTTGTCCAGTTCCACCCCACTGGGCTGGTCCCCTCCGGCATCCTGATTACGGAAGCCGCCAGAGGTGAAGGCGGCTACCTGCGCAACAACAAAGAAGAAAGATTCATGGAAAAATACGCCGCCAGTAAGATGGAGCTGGCGCCCCGTGATATTATTGCCCGCGCCGAGATGATTGAGATTGAGGAGGGGCGGGGCTTTGAAGGTCCTGATGGCCTTGACTATGTCTATGTTGACCTGCGCCATCTGGGAGCTGACAAGATTAATGAAAGATTGCCTCTTATTCGCGAGGTGGCTATAAAATTCAACTTTATTGACCCCATCTATGCTCCCATCCCCATCCGCCCGGCGGCTCACTACTTTATGGGCGGCATCCACACCGATATTGACGGCAAGACCCCAGTAGAAGGTATCTGGGCGGCCGGAGAAGCTGCCTGTATCTCATTGCACGGCGCCAACCGCCTCGGCTCAAACTCAACGGCGGAGTGCCTTGTCTGGGGTAAAATTGCCGGCGATAAGGTTGCTGAGTACGCCTCAAAGCAGGGGGCATTCCCTGATGTCCCAGCGGAGACAGAAATTAAAGACGAGGAAAATCGCATCTTTGGCCGCTTCAGTGCCGATGCTAAGGAAAGTGCCTATGAGATGCGTCATGAGCTACAGAAGATAATGGACAGTGAGGTGGGCGTCTTCCGCACCGGCCAAGGACTGGAGAAGGCACTAAAGAAAGTAAAGGAACTGGAGCAGAAAGTGCCGGCTATCCAGGTCAGAGACCAGGGACGGATATACAACACCGACCTGCTCAGTGCCCTGGAGATTGATAACCTGCTTGACCTGGCTGAGGTGGTGGTGGTGGGGGCTTTAGCTCGCACCGAGTCCCGCGGGGCTCATTCCCGCCGCGACTTCCCCCAGCGTGATGATGAGAACTGGCTCAAGCACACCCTGGCCCACTACACAGCGGAAGGACCCAAACTTGAGTATATCCCGGTGGCCATTACTATGTGGCGGCCAGTAGAAAGGAAGTATTAGAGGTTAGCCATGAAACAGACAGCGCCCCGATCAAATTACCTGGGGGTTGGTGGCTGGATATGGGCGGGCAACTACAAACTGGAGCGTTACCTTTACCTTCTCCATAGAATAACCGGCCTGGGAATGTTGCTCTTCCTTACCTTCCATCTGACGGCGACCACTGTTTTCCGTATCCAAGGGCAGGAAGTTTGGGAAACTACCATGGCTTTGCTTAGTAACCCCTGGCTTAAGGCTGGTGAATATCTGGTGGCGGCGGCTTTTGTCTATCATGGCATGAATGGCTTGCGCCTTATTTTGCAGGAATTTGGCTTCCTCTTGGGCAAGCCCACCCCGCCCATCTACCCCTACAAGGACGCTCTGAGAAAGAAGCGTCTCTGGGTGGTGGTGATGATGGTGGTTATTTTTATCCTGGCATTAGTCTTTCTCTTTGACTTTATTGTATAGGAGGCTTTTAATGCGTCGGACTCGTCTTCACCTGCTGCATATGTTTAGCGGCATTGCCATAGCCGTCTTAGCCGGCATCCATATGGTGGCGCTCCATCTGGAAGAAGTTTTGGCTTTCTTTGGCGTTGATGCCTCTGAGCCAACCTCCTGGGGAGCCATGATAGCCCGCTCCAGCCAGGGTATATGGGTCGGCATCTACATCGCCCTGCTGGCTTTCCTCCTCTATCACGCCCTCTACGGGCTGAGGGGAATTATACTAGAGCTAACCCCTTCAGCTAGAAAAGAGCGTGTCATTACCTGGTTGTTCGTTGTTGTTGGTATCGCTGTCTTTATCTGGGGTTCTTATGTCCCGATAAGCCTGTTGTCCAGCTAGGAGGTATTATGGCTGAGTTTAATCCTGAAAAAATAACATTCAAAGTCCAGAGATACAACCCGGAAAACGGCGGAGCGCCTCATCTGGAGAAGTTCACCGTGCCCTTCAATAAGGGGATGACGGTGCTTGATGGTCTGCTCTATATCAAGGAAAACATAGACAGCACCCTTTCTTTTCGCGCCTCCTGCCGTATGGGGATTTGTGGCTCCTGTGGCATGCTGGTCAACAACTATCCCCACCTCGCCTGCCACACCCAGATAGAGGAATTTCACTCAGATAAGCTGACGGTAAGGCCACTGCCCAACTTGTCGATTATTAAAGACCTGGTGGTGGATTTGACCCCTATGTTTAGTAGCCACAAGCAGATAAAGCCTTACCTCATTCGTGGTGAGGCGGGGATGGAAGACCCCAACGCTGAATTTGCCCAGTCACCTCAAGAATTAAATACCTTCCTGCAGTTTGCCTACTGCATCAAGTGCGGCATTTGTCTGGCAGCCTGCCCCACCTCAGCCAGCGATAGACTCTTTTTAGGACCACAGGCGATGGCTCAGTGTTACCGCTACTGTGCTGACAGCCGCGACCAAGGGCAAAAGGAGAGGTTACCTCTAGTGGACACTGACCACGGGGTATGGCGCTGCCACCTTGCCGGCGCCTGCTCGGAAGCCTGCCCCAAGGGATTAGACCCGGCGCTGGCGATTCAGTTACTCAAAAGGCAGCTGGCAGCTGAAGCCTTGGGGCTGGGAAAACGGCGGCCGCCGTCTCCGGTAGTGCCGCCGATTAAGGAAAGCAAACCTAAAGTTCCCTATCCTGATTTCACCGTGAAAAAGGAAAAATAAACTGCTTTAAGAGAGCAATTAGAAGCCGGAAAACCTAAAATCTAGACGGGAGGATGAAAATGGCAAAAAGGATTAGCCTTCCCTTAACCGATGAGACTTTAAAAGAGCTTAAGGCCGGGGACGATATTTTACTGAACGGCGTCATCTATGTCGCCCGTGATGCCGCTCATAAGAGGCTGGTTGAGGCTCTGGAGGGGGGCAAGCCACTACCCTTTGATATTAAGGGGCAGGTGGTCTATTTTATGGGTCCTTCCCCGGCCAAGCCAGGTGAGGTAATTGGCTCTGCCGGACCGACCACCAGCGGTCGTATGGATGCTTACTCACCTCGTTTGATAGCCGAGGGGCTAAAGGGGATGATTGGCAAGGGTATGCGCTCAGCGGCGGTAAAGGAGGCGATGCAGAAATTTGGGGCGGTCTACCTGGCGGTGGTTGGCGGCGCCGGTGCTCTCATCGCCAAGAAGATTAAGAAGTCAGAAGTAATCGCCTATGAGGAGCTTGGTGCTGAGGCAGTCCGCCGTCTTGAGGTGGAAGATTTTCCGGTCACTGTGGTTAATGACATCTATGGCGGCGACCTCTACCAGGAAGGCAAGGCTAAATACTGCCAGGATTAGCTACTCTTTTAAGGCTTTGGCGTTAGCCTGCCAGTTTTTGGTATAGTCAACAAACTCGCCCGCCTTCTCCGGTGGTCTGGTGAGATAGCTGACGACGACATATATTACTGTAGAAATAATCAGCCCCCATACTGGCGGCCAAATGCCAAGCGGTTTCAAGCCGGCTATATAAAACCAGCCGATTACAATGACGCTGGGTATGGAGCTGGCAATCACTGCCGCCGCCGTGCCCCGCTTCCAGAAAAAGGCGCCTATCAGTGCCGGCAGTATGCTCATTAGCCCACCGGAAGACATTGTTGACAGGATGCCAATCATTCCTAGTTTAAGCTGAGCAAACCCCCAGGCGACGAGGAACATTATCGGGATGAGCATCTTGCCCCAGAATAACTCTCTATTCTCTGATATTGTGGGGGAAAGGGCACGGTAGATATCCCGGCCGACGATGGAAGAAAGGCTTAAGACTATTGAATTGATAGTGGAGACAGAGGCGGCAAAGATACTGATGGCAATAGTCAGGGCAAGTGCCGTCGGCACCAGGCTGAGCAGAGACGGCATTGCCTGGTCGGCGACCTCAAGGCCGGGAACAATGTGAAGCGCCGCCAGCCCGAAGATAGTCACCAGCACGGTATAAATCAAACCGAAGATGCCAAAGCCGATAATCATCCCCCGTATTGACTTAACATCCTTGAGGATAAAAAACCGCTGGCTTACCTGCGGGATTAGCAGCATAAAGAAAATCCAGGGCAGAGTAAGCCCCAGCCACATATTGAACCCCCAGGTAAATTTTAGCTTTTCCGGGAATGAGGCGGCGATGGTGGTGAACATTCCCTCGGGGAAGAGGTAAATAGCGATAAAACCGAGCAGCGCCAGACTGCCAACAAGCATAATGGTGCCCTGCAGGGCATCCGTCCAGGCAACCGAGCGCATCCCCGCCCACCAGGCATAGATAAAGGCGATGATGGGCAATATCAAACTCCCCAGCCAGTAGGGAATGCCGCCACCGGAGAGCGTCTCGGCCAGAAGACCGGCCCCCATCAGCTGCACCGAGGTGTAGGGAATGAGGGTGACGATAAATATTATAGCCACAATGACGGCTATCGCCCTGTTTTGGTATCTATCCCCCAAAAGTTCGGCTGGGGTGACATAGCCGTATTTTTTGCCGGCAATCCAGAATCTGGGGATAAATATTGCCAGCAGCACCAGCGATGCCACCAGAAAGACAATCTCAAAGCCAAAGGCACCGATACCTGTTTTATAGACCAGCCCGACCAGACCGATCATCATAAAGGCGCTATAAACAGTGGTGCTCAAGGTGAAGGCGCCGATGACACTGCCGATTTTTCTATTAGCCAGGAAGTATTCGGCGATTCCCTTCCCCAGCCTTTTTCTTGCCTGCCAGGAGATTAGGGCACCGAAGGCAAACCAGATGACAATGGCCAGGTATATCCAGATTGAACTCATTATTTAAGATGCTCCTTCCATGATTTAGTCATGTAAATGGCGATATAGATAATCGTCGCCACTGGCACCAGCAGGAAAAAGAGAAAACCGCCGCCAAAGGTGGCGGTATCTTTAAGAACGGTAAATGACATGACGAAGGTCAGTATTATGAGCACGACCAAAGCCAAGATAAGCTGTAATTCCCTTGCCTTCATTTTTTCTCCTTAATATAAAAAATCTTCCCCTGGCCTTTAGCTGCGGCACGGTTTTTTTAAGTAGATATTATACTATAAGGCATTCGGCTTGGCAAACTTTTCATAAAATAGCCTCCCGCTTGTTGAAAACGTTAGCGTGATTTATTGTTGGGGTGGGTCACCTGCGAGAAGCTAATTTGCGATAGATAAAATGTAGCGACTAAATCAGTATTTCGAGCTAGGATTACAAGGAAATTGGAGGCCTTAATTATTCCTTAATGCGGCTCCACTTAGGGAATATTCTATAGCGAAAGAATGGGCGGATCGCCGACATATAGCAGACAAACCAAAGACTAAGCATCAAGATACTCAAGATGATGATAGAGATAGGCAAAAGGGCAAGTCCTGCAGGGGTACGGGACTCAGGTAGCATTAAGAATGAAGACCCCAAAAGAGGCATCAGCAACATTGCAGCGCCTACTGCTAGCAGACTTCTGAAACGCTCAGTGCGAAATGGGGCAAATTCCCCAATGTTAGCTATTTCCTTAGCACCTATCATGTTACCCGAACATCTTATGTCCTCACCCTCAGTATGTAAAACATCAACGACAGCCCCATCATTATGGTCAAGGTATAAAAAGCCTAATTGGATGGAATTGTCTCCATCTTTCACCACTTGTTCTGCCGAGAATTCAATGGCTTCTTTACTTTTTGCCTTAATAATAGGTTGGCGAAGTATCTCAGCTCCTTGAAAGTGCATGGTAACGCTTTCAGTCACGTCACCCCTGCGAATAGCCTCTGTTCCTTTGTTGAACAGTATGAAGGTAGTTTGATAAACATCATTAACGGGTCTATCACTGAAAGTTAATTTAAGCTCTGGTGGTGCATTAGTGCCGAGCCCTATTATTTTTGTTGTTTTGTAAGCCCAAACTGGTTTCTTTCTTTTAGCTAGCTTTAGGGCAAGAACTATTGTCGCAATGCCGAATGCTACTGTTGTGGGAAGTGTTACTATTAGTCCCCAATCCATCGTATTCAATCCAAATTATAATTGATTTTATCCGTACCTATTTAGCTGAATACTATAGCTTGTATGATTTATTGTCAATATAGCGATAAATGAAGAATCAGGTGTCTCTTTGGGCAAGATAACTGACACAAAAGGCTCTCTCACTTTTCAGTCTCCAGCCACAGCCGCTTGCCGTCGGTGGTAAATTCAACCGTGCCTCGCTCATAAGTGAGGTAGATATTTTCTGAGCCCAGCTCTGCTTCCAGCCTTTTAATAACCTCATTGCTGGCGGTGTCAGCACTAGAAATAACGGCTAGTTGAGAGTTGACCGCCGCCAGGAAATCAGCACTGGTGGAGGTATCCGAGCCATGGTGGGCTACCTTGAGCACGGTGCTGTTTAAGGTAGCGCTATGGGTGATAAGCTCAAATTCTGCCACCCACATAATATCAGCCGTGAGCAGGAAGCTGACATCACCCATAGTTAAGCGCACCACCACCCCGTTGTTATCAATATCTGACTGGGTGTCGGTGAGGTGGGGCTGCTGGGGGTTAAGCACCTCTATTATCACCCCCGCCCCGAGGTCAATCCTCTGCCCCGCCTGGGCAATGGTATATTTAATATCCTTTTCCTCAATTAGATGCCGCCACTCATCATATAGCGGTGAGTCACTATCCAGGTCGGGGTAGAGCACCTGGCTGACCTCATACCTCTCTAGCACCGCTATCAGCCCGCCAAGGTGGTCAGCATGGGGGTGGGTCAGGATGACCAGATCAATGGTTCTATCCCAGAAGGACATCTTTTTACCCAGCTCTAGGGTTACTGGCTGGGGGCTGGGTCCGCCATCAATCAGGATATCCTGGCCAGACGGGGTCTGAATCAGGATAGCATCCCCCTGACCGACATCAAGGAAGCTCACATGAAGGTTATTGTCAGGGGTGGTTGCCGCCGCCACCGATACCAGGATAGCTACCACCACTAGCGGCGGCAGCAGCCATCTTACCACCAGTCGGGAGAGGGGGGTTTCGGTTACTCCTGACTTGAGCCAGGCTTTAGCCTGAGGGATGAGGTTAGCCAGCTTCTGGCGGTTACTGATGAGCCCGATAGCCAGAGCCAGGGCGAGATAGTAGCCGCCTATCAGGGCGGGACTGACCGAGCTGACCTTGATAGATGACAGGGGAGTGAGGGCAAAGAAATTGACCACCGCCACCATATAGGAAAGGAAGAGCCAGGCTAGCCAGCCGATGATACTAGCCAGTGGCAGTGAGATGAGCCCGACAATTCCGGCGAGAGCACCGCTGATAATGATGGCTGGCAGTGCCGGCAGGGCAATCAAGGTAGCTAGCGGTGCCACGAAGGAGATAATGCCAAAGTAGTAGGCAATAAGTGGCCAGACAGCGATGATTGCCCCCAGCGTTACGCTGAAGCTGTCAGTGATGATATTGGCGATTGATGTCACTGCCCCCTTTTCACTTAAGGTAGCCGCCATCGCCCTTCTCCCCAGAGTCTGGAGGGGAGGGGTGACCAGGATTAGACCGGTCATCGCCAGGAAGCTCATCTGGAAGGGAGCCGTCCACAGGATTTGAGGGTCAACCCCAACCATTATCGCGGCGGCAAAGGCAAGGGCGGTGAAGGCGCTTCTCTGCCTGCCCACAAGCTCGGCGGCTAGGAAGATGCTAGCCATAATAGCTCCCCTGACCACCGGTGCATGCATGCCGGTAATCAGGGCATAGAGCCAGATTGCTCCCAGTGCCAGCCAGATATAGGTGTAATGCCTTCTGCCGAAGAGCCATATCCCCAGGCTGAGCAGGATGCCAGCCACAATGCTGAGGTGGAGGCCGGAGATAGCCAGCAGGTGGGCGGTGCCGGTGCCGACAAAGTTTTCCTTGAGGGGGAGGGGAATGGTGCCCCTCTTGCCTAAAATAATCCCCTGGGCAAGCGATGCCTGGGGCTCGGGTAATACCTCAGCCAGAGTCTGGGAAAAGTTACTTCTCAGTGAGTAGACCCATGCCAGCGGCTTACTCCCCTGCTCCCTAGCCTCAATTTCTATTTTGGGGTAGAGCATGGTGGAGTAGATTCCCTGGTGGGCGAGGTAGCCCTGGTAGTCAAAGTCATCAAGCTGGGGTGGTGTCTCCAGCTTGCCGCTCACGGAAAGCACATCGCCATAGCTGTAGGTGGGGTATCTGGGGACAAAAAGCAGGGCCGTCCCCGAAACCTGATGCCACTCTTCATCCAGTTTTATCTCTGAGGCTGACAGGCGGAGGTGGACGGTTTTGTCTCTGACCTCGGGGTCGGTGCTGATTATCCCTTTTATAGCTACCGTTTCATCGTTGTAGAAGTGAAGTTGGCTTTCATCATCAGGGGGTAGGGATGACGGGAAGTAAAAGGCGCCGCCAAAGAAGGCAAGAAGACACAGGCTGGCAAGGACTATGAGGCGGCGCCTTTTTATAATAAAAAGGAAGGGGAGAGGGATAAGCCCGCTGAGGATAAGGACTAAAGGCAGACTGAATTTTGACCCCAGGAAGATACCCGCCACCCAGGCACAGCTTAGATAGAAAAGTGGCACTTATTTATCCTTGG
>SOJS01000028.1 GCA_004376435.1 Dehalococcoidia bacterium | reverse complement strand
CCAGGCGTATATTGTGGGTGGAAATTTCCACCGCCATCCTCTTTGCCTACCTCTACTGGCAGTATGGCTTGAGTATCACAGGGGCGGTTACCGCTTTCTACTGCTGTCTGTTTATTGTTCTTATGGTTATTGATCTAGAGCACGGGCTTATTCTCAATAAGGTGGTTTATCCTAGTATGGCAGTAGCTTTGCTCATCAGTGTCTTTTTACCTCCGTCTAAGGTGGCTCAACTTGACGGGGCAGCGGCCTTACTTATCAATACTCTCCCACCACAGTTACAGTTAGGAATTGTGTCGGCGGCTATTGGCGGCGGCATTGGTCTGGGGCTGTTTCTACTAATAGTCCTTATCTCGCGGGGGGGTATGGGCTGGGGGGATGTTAAAATGGCCACTTTAATCGGGCTGGTTAGCGGCTTTCCCGTGGTATTTGTGGCTCTGTTGCTAGCGGTTATTGGCGGTGGCCTGATAGCCGGGGCGCTGCTTATTTTCAGGATAAAAAAAAGGAAGGAGGCGATTCCCTTCGCCCCCTTCCTCTCCCTGGGAGCTATAGCCAGCCTGCTTTTTGGGAGCAATATCCTCAACTGGTATCTGGGGCTGTTCTAAATATCTAGTGGAGCGGGAGACCGGATTCGAACCGGCGACAACCTGCTTGGAAGGCAGGGACTCTGCCAACTGAGTTACTCCCGCTTAACCTCCTTGATGTGATAACTTAGCCTGCCGGCTGGTGCCGCAACTTCTATAGTCTCCCCCTGGGCTTTACCGAGTATCGCCCGACCGATGGGCGAGACGCTTGATATCCTGCCCCTGGCTGGGTTGACCTCGCGGGGGCTGACTATGGTGTAGCTCAGTTCTTCGCCAGAAGCCTCATCACTCAGGATAATGCTATCGCCAATACTCACCCGGCGACTTGCCGTCTCTTTCTTACCCATAATAACCGCCGACTCAAGAGCCGCCTCCAGCTCCCTGATTCTCCCCTCCAGCTGCCCCCGCTCCTCCCTGGCTGCCTCCAGCGGTGCATTCTCACGGAAATCTTTATCCGCCGCCGCCCGCCGTATTTCATCAATCGCCTGGGAGCGCTTATCCTTAAGGGAGATAAGCTCTGCTTCCAGTGCCTCATATCCCTGTTTGGTTAGAGGGGTAGCCGCCGGCGAAGCCTGCCTGGCTGAGGACGGTAATTTAGCCTTGGTCAGCTTGGTCTTAAGGTGGGTCGCCAGATTGCCCCGACACCAGCCCTCCTTAGTGGCATAGAGCAAGAAGGCTCGTATTAACTCAAATTTCTTTAAGTAACTGGTATCAGATAGCGACAGCCGCCCGGCATAGTTAGCCACCTCAGGCGGGGTAAGCCTGGTCAAAGGTCGCTCCCAGCCAAACCAGCGGACAAATTTATATATCTCCTGCTGGCTCAGTCCCCTTTCCCCAGCCGACAGGCTGGCAAGAAAGCGGCTGGCGGCTTCACCCAAGCTTGGCTTCTGCTCGCTGACATTCACCTCATCAAATCTCCAGCTTTAATATACCAATTGTAAACACTAACCGCACTGCGGTCAACAGCCACTTAAGCAATCACTAACCACCCTTAGGGCAGAAGGGAATACCCATCACCGCCAAGGCTTTGGCAACTGCTTGATGTTTCTCCAGCCGCAATAACGCCTGGCTATGCCAGTCAAAAGAAAGTTCCCTGGCTTTAAGCAGCGCCTCATCAATGCCATTTGACTTTATTATGTCAAATATACGGTCAATCCGCCGGTCGCTCAGACGCTGGTAGAACTTGCGGGCGTAGTAGTCTATTTCCAGCTCCCGTCCCAGCTTCTTGCGCCACCCCCGCTCATAACCAGACAAGCTGCGGGCAGACAGGTTGTCATCAGCCAGCCCCCGCCCCAGGGTCTCAGCGGCTATCTCAGCTGAGAGCAGACCAAAATAGATGCCGCCACCGGTGGTTGCCTTTACCTGACCGGCGGCAGTACCGACGGTTATCAGCCGCTCAGAATAGGTTTTAGATAGCGGCTTGAGCAGGATGCCGCTGTATCTTGGCTCAACCTCAGATGAGACTATCTTCCCCTGAGATTGTAGAGCTGACAGCAACCTCTTGATATAAAGTGCCGGGTTACGCTGCGCCAGCAGCCCCACCAGAGCCCTCCCCGGCGAGGTAGGCACCAGCCAGGCAAAGAAACCAGGGGCTATTTCCTGACCAAAATAGATTTCAACCTCGTCTATATTAGCTTCAACCTCAGCCTGGGCGCCGATAACAGAATCGCCTGCCTTACCCAAGCCCAGACTCTGGGTAAATTTCGGGCTAAAGCCGCTGGCAATAACCACTGCCCTTGCCTCAAGGCTTACCCTTTCACCGCAACAGGTTGCTCTAACGGTAACACCGCCATCCCCGACCTCCAGACCGGTAACCAGACTCTCCAGCCGATACTCGGCACCTTCATCCTGAGCCCGCTGAGCCATGGCGCGGTCAAGGGCAGAGCGGTCAACAATATATGCCTGAGCTTGCTCACGCCACAGCCGGATTAGCTTCCCCGAGGGTGAAAATAGTCGGGCGCTGTTTACCGAGCGCAAGCAAACACCAGGGTCAATATCAAAGGAGGTGACACACTCCTGGCTGATAATGCCAGTGCAGCAGACCTGCTCCCCTACCTGACTGTGCTCCTCCAGCACTGCCACCCCGTAGCCCATCGCCGCCAGCCTATAAGCCACATAGCTCCCTACCGAACCACTGCCGACAACGATTACATCATACAATCTTCACCCCTGTTGACGACCCCTACACCCCCAGCTCAGAACGGACGCGGAGAAACCTTATCAGGTTATTGCGGTCAATCAGCCCGATAACCCTGCCTCCGTCTACCACCGCTATCTGGTTTATCTCCTTCTCATCCATCTGCTCCAGTATATCCAGAGCATCCTGGTCAGGATGAGCTACTGCTAGCCGCTCAAGCGGGGTCATTATCTCTCTTACCTTGGTCACACTCCAGCGCCGCTGGGGGACAGACTTAATATTCTCCAGCGTTAAGACGCCCTCCACCCTGCCCTCACTGACTACCATAAAGGAATGACCGCCACCGGTTAAGATATAGCTTTGAACCAGCTGACTGACAGTAATATCCGGGGAAATTAGCGGACTGTTAGTGGTCATCACCTGGGAGGCGCTAAAGCCACGGAGAGCATCGCGCCACTTAACCTGACGGTAGCTAGCTGAGGCAGCGCTTTCCAGAAACCAGCCAATAAAAGCCAGCCACAGACCGCTAAACCAGTTGAGGCCAAAGGGATGGATGAAGATTGCCAGAATGCCCACAAAAATAAACAGGTAACCGATACCCCGTCCCAGCCACACTGCAATCTGGGTGGAGCGTTTATAGCTGCCGGTAAAGTGCCACAGAAGGGAGCGGAAAACGCGCCCGCCATCTAATGGGAAACCGGGGATGAGGTTAAATATTGCCAGCGCCATATTGATATAAAAAAGATAATAAGCCATCACCGCCACCGGCTCAATTATGCTCTGGGTAAGGAGATAAACTAAATAGAAAAAGCCGGCAATAGCCAGACTACAGATAGGACCGGCGGCCGCCATCCTCAGTTCCATGCCGGGGCGGGTTACCTCTCTAGCTATCTGCGCCATGCCGCCAAAGATAAAAAGGGTGATGCTCTTTACCGGGATGCCATTTAGCCTGGAGACAAGGCTATGGGCTAACTCATGGGCGACTACTGAGGCAAAGAGCAGCAGGCTGGTGGCTATTCCCAGCACCCAGTAAAAAAACTGGTTCCAGCCGGGGTAGGCAGATGGGAAATACTGCCAGGACAGGGACACAGTTACCAAGGCAAATATTATAAACCAGGTATAATGCAGCCGGAACTGGATGCCAAAGAGCTTGCCAATATTAAAGGCGCTAGCCACTTTTAGTTACCACCTAAAGTCTAATTCTCTGACCACTGTCAGGGTCAGTTAGCATCTTATCGCCCTGACACCTAGATACTTCTCCGCCAGTTCCATGGCGCAGAATTCACCACACATACTGCAAGCCGAGCCGCCGCCATGCCGGCTATGGACCTGGCGGGAACGCTCCGGGTCCAAAGAAAGTTTAGCCTGTTTCTCCCAGTCAAGCCTCTTTCTTGCCAGCGACATCTTCCTATCCCACTCCCCGGCACCTTTTACCCCTTTCACTATGTCAGCGGCATGAGCAGCAATCCGCGAAGCAATCACCCCCTGCTTCACATCCTCGGGGTCGGGCAGGGAAAGGTGCTCCGATGGCGTTACATAGCACAGAAAATCGGCGCCGGCGGCGGCGGCAATAGCACCGCCGATAGCTCCACTGATATGGTCATAGCCAGCGGCGATATCGGTCACCAGCGGCCCCAGGACATAGAAGGGGGCTCCCTGGCAGAGAGCCTTCTGCAGGCGAACATTAGCTTCAATCTGATTTATGGGCAGATGTCCCGGACCCTCAACCATCACCTGAACCCCAGCCTGACGGGCACGCGACACCAGCTCGCCGGCAACAAGCAGTTCCTCTATTTGAGCCCGGTCGGTGGCATCAGCCAGGCTACCGGGACGCATGCCGTCACCAAGGCTCAGGGTGACATCAAAGTTGCCGGCTATCTCCAGTAAGCGGTCATAGTGCTCATAGAGGGGGTTTTCACGCTCGTTATAGACCATCCAGCCTATCAGGAAAGCACCCCCCCGAGACACAATATCAGCCACCCTTCCCTGCTTTTTAAGATAGCCCAGGGCTGACCGGGTGACGCCGCAGTGCACGGTGATAAAATCAACGCCGTCCCGGGCGTGCTCCTCAATGACGGCAAAGAGGTCATCAACGGTCATCTTGACGATGGCATTATAGCTATCAATGGCTCTAATCCCTGCCTGATAGATAGGGACGGTGCCCAGTGGCAGGCGGCTGGCGGCAATAATCTCCCGCCGAATAGCCGGAATATCACCACCGGTGCTAAGGTCCATAACCGTATCCGCCCCGAACTCAACCGCCAGCCGCAGCTTCTCCAGCTCGGTGTCAACATTGCCGAAGTCGGAGGAGGTGCCGATATTGGCATTAATCTTGGTCTTAACCCCCTGACCGATAGCACAGGGGGCAAGGTTGGGGTGTTTAATATTGGCCGGGATTACTATCCTCCCCTCAGCCACCCCCTGACGGATAAATTCGCCGTCCACCCCCTCCTGCTCAGCCACCAGAGCCATCTGGGGAGAGATAACGCCCTTCCTTGCCAGTTCCAGCTGTGTCATCACCACCTCATCAAAAAGAAAACCAAGGGCTTCGGCTGTCACCACTAGACCCTTGGCCTAAATTTTTGCTGCTTCCCTACGCTCGTATTACCGAGATCAGGTTCACAGGGTTGGCATCAAAATGCCTCTCAGCCGTTAGAGCACCCCTAGCGATTAAAGCTATTAAACTCCACCCAAAATATAACACAAGCCCAGCTAGAATGCAAATGCACCCTTACTTTGGTTCTCTTCGATTGGGGTTGACAATCACTGTAATATATTGTAATATATAATCTAGTTAGTCTCCCCTGTCGGTTCGCTGGCAGGGCGCTAGGCCGCCTACGGGCGGCTTAGTTCATATTACAATGAAGTTAGATACAAATGTATATGTTGATGGCTTTAATTTATACTACGGTTGCGTGAAAAATACCCCATACCGGTGGCTCAATTTGTCAAAGCTATGCACCATGTTACTTCCAGGACACCGTATCAACCGCATAAGATATTTCACGTCTCTTGTAACGCCCACAGTCAACGACCCTCAAAAATTACAACGCCAGCTTATATTTATTCGAGCTCTAGAAACCATTCCTAACCTCTCAGTCCACCGTGGATACTTCTTAACCCACTCCGTATGGAGGCCATTAGCTAATCCTCCTAAAGGAGGCCCTACCATGGTAGAAGTGCTGGATACGAAAGAGAAAGGTTCAGATGTCAGCCTTGCAACATACTTATTAGTCGATGGTTTCAAACAGGATTACCAGGTGGCCGTGGTCATCTCGGATGACTCAGACTTAGTAGAGCCGATAAAGCTTACAATTAATCAGCTAGGGCTACCCGTAGGGGTATTGCATCCTTACCGTATGCATTCTGCAGAGTTGTCCCAAATTGCCAAGTTCTACAGACCTATTCGTCAAAGAGTTCTCAAAGTCAGTCAGTTCCCAACCGCCTTAGTGGATGCAGAGGGTAGCATCACTAAGCCCACCTCCTGGTGAACCGCCAAGACAGATTATCTTCCAGCCATATACTGGACACGGTACACATTCATAATCGAGCGATAGTCGTGAGTGACAAGGGCTTCCAAAATAATGCTACCTACCATAAACTAGCACAGTCCTTACTTCTATCAGAATCTCTCTCATTAGCAGCAGTAGCATGATATAATTACTATTATGGAAAAACTTAAACTGGGGGCGGAAAAACTGGGGCTCAAGCTTAAGGAAAGGCAGCTTAAGCAGTTTGAGGTCTATTACCAGGAGCTAATAGAGTGGAATAAACGAATTAACCTGACCGCCATCACCAGCTATCAGGATGTGCAGATAAAACACTTCCTTGATGCGCTCACGGTAACTCTGGCTCTAAGGGGGCCGATAGCCAGCCTGATTGATGTCGGCACCGGCGCCGGGGTACCGGGGCTGCCGCTTAAGATTATTCTCCCCGAGATAAAGCTGGTACTGCTTGAGGCTACCGCCAAGAAAGCCGCCTTCCTGCACCACCTTAAAGAAAAACTGGCTCTGGACAATGTTGAAATTGTCGTTGGTCGGGCTGAGGAGATTGCCCATCAGCAGCAATACCGCCAGCAATTTGATATTGCCCTTGCCCGAGGTGTTGCCCCCCTGCCCACCGTGGTTGAGATAACCCTGCCTTTCTGTGCCGTCGGCGGCAGCTTTATTGCCCAGCAGAAGGGAGCTATTAGCCAAGAAATAAGCCAAGCCACTAGAGCCATCAGCCTTCTCGGTGGTAAGCTAGCCGAGGTGATAAAGGTTGACCTGGAAGAGTTTGCTGATGAGCGCCAACTAATAGTAATAAGCAAGGTCTCGCCCACACCCAAGCCCTACCCCCGCCGCCCCGGCATACCATCAAAAAGACCGCTGCTTCCCTGACTGGGAATCACTAACGAAGCAACCTGCTCCTGAGATATTTTATAGCACGATAGGTCTGGACGACTACGATTGCCATAACAAAGCGGGGCAGCCACAGCCAGAAAACATTCAAGCCTAATATCGCAAAAAGTAACGGGTCTTCTATTACGGAGTGATTAATGCCGATAGAAATGTGGAGGTGCTCCAGCTCCTCTTTGGCCAGAGTCCCCTTCCTAGCCTCTTCAACAATAACCGCTCCACCGTAAAACAGGCCAAAAATATTGGCTATTAGCCACATCATTGTTGTTCGCTCAGAGAGTCCAAAAATTCTTATCAAAGGTCGGAAAAACCTGAGCATGGAGTCGAGCCACCCCGTAGACCTTAAGAACTCCTGCAGAATCATGATAGCCAGAATGATTCCCCAGATTTTCAGGAGTAAATATATTATGTCTATCGCCCAGGTCTTTAAGACCTCAAGAAACGGGGTCGGCACAGAAAGAGAGCCGGGAACAGCAATGCTCTGACTGGTGTCACCAAGGAACAGGGAGACGATGAGAACAGTCAGGATAGCCGCGCCAATACGAAACAGGGTCGCTTTAATGGCATTTAAACCGGATTTATGCTGAATGACCCCTTCCATAATAAGAGCGTGGGCAATAAGGCTAAAGATGGCAATCAATGTCATCTGTCCGGTAGTAAAAGGAATGGCGGCGACGGCAGCGAGCGTGGCATAGATATTTATCAACATCCCGGAAATGATTGGCAGTGCTGCTTCAGGAGGTAGATTCAGCAGGCTCATCAGGGGGTTTAACAAGAAGTCCAGTTGATTCAACCAGCCAGTCCACTGGAGGAGAGTTACCAGCAAAGAAACAGGGATAATAATCTTGCATATCCAGACAAAACTGCTCCCCGCCTTTTTAACTCCAGCAATAACCGCCCTCTTTGCTTGGTTCCGAAAATCAGACATCAGTTTGTCCTATAGCTAGTGAAGGTTCCCTGCCTATATCCTACCTGCTGTCTCCTATCAGGTCAATTTTTCAGCAAACTACCCTCCCCTTCATCCAGGTAAGAAGCAAGGTTGATAAACAGCCTAAACAGTGGTAAAATACAGTAGCAACAAAGCCGAGGTAAGATTATGAAAACGGGCACCTGGAAGGTTAAGACCGGGCTGGCTCAAATGCTCAAGGGCGGGGTAATTATGGATATCATCAACGCCGAGCAGGCCAAGATTGCCCAGCAGGCAGGCGCCTGTGCCGTGATGGCGCTGGAGAGGGTGCCGGCTGATATCCGAGCCGCCGGTGGCGTCGCCCGCATGGCTGACCCAACGGTTATTGAAGCTATTATGAAAGCCGTCTCAGTACCGGTAATGGCCAAGTGCCGCATCGGTCACTTTGTCGAGGCTCAGGCGCTTGAAGCCCTTGGCGTAGACTTCATAGATGAGTCTGAGGTGCTTACCCCGGCTGACGAAAGCCACCATGTCTGGAAGCACGACTTTAAGGTCCCCTTTGTCTGCGGCTGTCGTGACCTGGGAGAAGCCCTGCGGCGCATTGGTGAGGGGGCGGCCATGATTAGAACCAAGGGTGAAGCCGGCACGGGCAACATTGTAGAGGCGGTGCGGCATATGCGAGCTGTGATGGACGGCATCCGCCAGCTGGTAAAGACACCCCAGGAAGAACTGATGGCCAAAGCCAAAGAAATGGGCGCCCCCTTTGAACTGGTAGAGGAAGTGCATAAAACAGGCAAGCTGTCGGTGGTTAACTTCGCCGCTGGCGGTGTGGCTACCCCAACTGATGCCGCCCTGATGATGCAGCTGGGCGCTGATGGCGTCTTCGTTGGCTCCGGTATCTTTAAGTCAAGCAACCCCGAGGTCAGAGCCAAGGCTATCGTCAGGGCAACCACCCACTATAAAGACCCCAAGATTATTGCCGAGGTCTCCAAGAACCTGGGGGAGGCTATGCCCGGACTGGATATAAAGCAAATCCCAACCGAGGAACTACTGGCGCCAAGAGGGTGGTAGCTATGAGAATTGGCATCCTTGCCGTGCAGGGAGCCTTCGCTGAACATATAGCTATACTGCGCCAGCTGGAAGTAGAGGCTCTGCCCGTCCGCCTGCCCCGAGAACTTAAAGGTCTAGACGGGCTAATCATTCCCGGTGGCGAGAGCACCACCATCAGCCACTTAATACAAGACTACAACCTGATGGCCGAAATAAGAAGCCTGGCTGAAGATAGCCTGCCCATACTGGGCACCTGTGCCGGCATGATACTCCTTGCCGATAAGATTTCAGATTCAGAGCTAGAGCCGATAGGGGTGATGGACTTGACCGTCAGGCGTAATGCCTTTGGCCGCCAGAAGGACAGCTTTGAGACCGAGCTTAAAATACCCGCCCTGGGAGAAAAGCCCTTTCCCGGTGTCTTTATCCGCGCCCCGATAATTGAGCAGGCAAATAGCGGGACAGAAATACTAGCCAGATTAGCCGATAACACCATTGTTGCCGCCAGAAAGGGGAAGCTTCTGGCTTGCGCCTTCCACCCCGAGCTAACCGATGACCCCAGATTCCACCAGTACTTTCTGGATATTGCCGCCGGGCGCCAGTAATTATATTTTAGGAGGCTAGCTTGCCCAAGGTAACCACAGACGACCTTGATGCCCTGCTTGACATTCTGCCACCCCACATCCGCCAGCCACTGCGCCAACAGAAGGACATCAGCGAGCTGCTGGAGGTAGTCCTTGACCTGGGTCGTCCCCCGGAGGCTCGCTTCCCACAGCGGGAGGTAGTCCTCAACCCCAAAGAGGTCAGCGAGGAGGATATTGAATATGTCGTCGCCCGTATTGGCAGCTTCGGTGATGACAATCGGGCTGGAATTGAGCGCACCCTGCACCGTATCTCAGCCATCCGCAATCGCAAGGAACACATCGTCGGCCTTACCTGCCGTGTCGGGCGGGCTATCCTGGGCACGATAAAGATTATTGAAGACCTCGTCCAGTCAGGCAAAAGCGTTCTGCTGCTGGGTCGCCCCGGGGTGGGCAAGACAACCATGCTCAGGGAGGTCGCCCGCGTATTAGCCGACGACCTTAAAAAGCGGGTTATCATTGTTGACACCTCAAATGAAATTGCCGGCGATGGCGATATCCCCCACCCGGCTATCGGGCATGCCCGGCGGATGCAGGTAACCACACCTGCCAGACAGCACGCAGTAATGATTGAAGCCGTAGAAAACCATATGCCCGAGGTAATTGTTATTGATGAGATTGGCACCGAGCTTGAGGCACAGGCGGCGCGCACTATTGCCGAGCGTGGTGTGCAGCTGGTAGGCACTGCCCACGGCAACACCCTGGAAAACCTGATGGTAAACCCTACCCTATCCGACCTCATCGGCGGCATCCAGACAGTAACCCTCGGCGATGAGGAAGCCAAGCGAAGAGGAACGCAGAAGTCAATACTGGAGCGGATGTCGCCGCCTACCTTTGATATCGTCGTTGAAATCCAGGACTGGGACAAGGTGGCTATTCGCCCCGATGTCGGCGAGGCGGTTGATGCCACCCTGCGCGGCCAGCCGCCAGCCACTGAGGTTCGCTGGCTGGATGATAAAGGAGAGGTCAAGATAGAAAGGGAAGCGCCGGTCACCACCGCCGGGAAGACAGGCAGGGGTAAGCCACCGGTAAAAGAAGATAAACCGCCTAAACTTTATCTCTTCGGCGTAAACCGGGGGCGGCTGGAGCAGCTAGCCAAAGAGAGACGGCTAAACCTGGAGCTGGTTAATCGGCTAGACAATGCCACTCTCTTTGTCACCTCAAAAAGCTACTATCGGCGCAAGCCACAAATCATCAGGGATGCCGAAGCCTTAAGTTTGCCCATCTATGTCCTTAAAAGCAACACCCCACCCCAAATCAGGCAGCTACTGAATACTATCTACCCCGCCGAAGACACCAACAAGGCAGATGGCTTCCAGCAGGCTCTGGTTGAGGCAGAAGAAGCCATCATCAAGATAAAGAGCGGTCAGGAGACGATTGAGCTTTCCCCCCAGAGCCGCTACATCCGCCGCCTGCAGCATCTAATCGCCCAAAGAAGCGACCTCCTCTCCCAGAGCACGGGCAAAGAGCCCCAGAGAAGGGTGAGGATTTATAGAGGATAATAAGGGGATTAAAAGGGGCGAAGCCCCTTTAAGAAACTTCCCTCCCTCTCCCCTTGATAAGGGGAGAGGGACAAAGGGTGAGGGGTTGCATGTCTTTGTTTATTACCTTTGAGGGCGGGGAGGGGAGTGGCAAGAGTGTCCAATCAAGGGCGCTATACAGAAGGCTATCAAAACTAGCCATCCCGGTACTGCTAACTCACGAGCCCGGCGGCACTCCCTTAAGCAAGCAGATAGGGCGCTGGCTGAAGTGGGTAAAAGAAAGCCATATATCACCGCTGACCGAGCTGATGCTGTTTAACGCCGCCCGCGCCCAGCTGGTAAACGAGGTAATCCAACCCAGCCTTAAAAAGGGGGTAACTGTTATCTGCGACCGCTACGCCGACTCCACCACTGCCTATCAGGGCTACGGGCGGGGGCTGAACCTAGAAATAGTCAGAGCTTTTAATGATGCCGCCACCAAGAAACTAAAACCTGACCTTACCGTTCTGCTTGATATACCAGTGGAGATAGGGCTTGGCCGTAAGAGGGCTAAAAGGCAAGACCGCTTTGAAGGAGAAGACATCGCCTTCCACCAGAGGGTAAGGGCGGGCTATCTTAAGCTAGCCAAAGAAGAGCCGCGGCGGTGGCTGGTGATAGACGCTACCCGGAGCCAAAAGAAGATAGCCGACATTATCTGGCAACGGGTAAGCCAGCTATTAAGCCACGGTAAAAGGTAGATTGAAGGGGCGAAGCCCCTTCAAAACCTATACCTCCCCCTCTCCTTTGAAGGAGAAAGGGGCTAAAGGAGAGTCAAAGAGAGGCGAAGTCCCTCTTAATAAAACTAATTCCCCTTCCCCTTATGAAGGGGAAGGGGATAAAGGGGATAGGGTTGATAAAATATAACCAGCTACCATCCTTTGCTGAAGAAGAAAGGCTTGAGGCGCAGGGCT
>SOJS01000075.1 GCA_004376435.1 Dehalococcoidia bacterium | reverse complement strand
GCTATAAGGCAATTTTGGATAATGCAATTTGGTTTATTGGGGTCGGTATTAGGGTCGCTATGCGGATTTCCCTGGCTGTAAATACCCCCGGCACTGGCCCAGCAGTGATTGTCATATATTTCTATGGGTTTGGGTGGTTGGGGTGGCTCTGGTGGAGGGGTTAACTGGGGCGATGGTGGTGGCTCGATAGTGAAGGCACTAACAGCACTCCAGGCACTGCAAGTATCGGAGCTGATAGCCCTTACCTTCCAGTAGTAGGCGGTATTGTAGTTAAGAGCTATGTTACATTGCCAGGCGGTGGTGGGCAAGGCATAGGCACCGGTCTTTAGGATGGTGGGATTGTCAAGATTAGCCTCGGTAGACACCACCAGCTCATAGCTATCTGCCCCAGCTACGGCGCTCCACTGAAATATCGGTTTTACTGGCATCCCGCTGGCGCCAGCTTTGGGACTATCCAGCTTGGGGGCAGAGACCTCGGTGCCAAGGCTGGTAGTAAATGACCACTTAGCTGACCACGGGCTTAATACCGGCTCGGTGGCTCTCACCCGCCAGTAGTAGGTGGTAGCCGGCTCAAGGGCTGGCAAGCGGGCTGAGCTAGTCTTAGTATCACCCTCAAAGTCACTGGGGACGCTTGAGAAGTCGGTGTCATAGTCAAGTTGCCATTTATACTCGGTGGCACCCTTCGATGTCTTCCAATCAAGGCTTATTTTTCTAACCGTGCTATCGATAATTGTGCCTACTCCCGGCGCCTCACTGAGAGGTGCGGTGAGGGCGACAGGCTGGGTCAGGCTATCGGTATAGGTCATCAGCTTAACATTAGTGGTATCAATCGACCACAGCCTGTTGTCATCCAGCCATAATCCGATTAAGGTAACCCCATCATCCAGCCCTTTGGTTACCGTTTCAAATGTCGGTCCTAGTGAATATGTTGGGTTAAGGCAGCGCTCCATACCACCGTCAGCCTTGAAGTTGGTGGCATATAATGTTCCCTCCGCCGACACTATCATTTGACCAATCATACCCTCGTCGGGACTGTCTATGCTTTCCCAGGCATCACTCTTGCCGATGATAAAGCGGTAAATGCCCTCACCTGCGGTGTCGCTGGCAGCATAGACCGTTTTATTACTGCTGTATCCTGGGTCAAAGGCGATGGTTACACTGCCAGTCAGTGGTTTTGAGGTGGCATCCGGCGGCAGCGGCTCAAATGAAGCACCATTATCTTCGGACCAATAGACCCAGCCATCCTTGTTGCCTACCAGGACAGTCTCATCCTCATCATAGTCGGGCGATAAGGCGATGGATTTTAATGACTGGCTGCCAGCGACTGTCCCCTCAGAGTAGCTCCGACCGCTGTTGGTGGTGCGGTAGGCGAGACCGAGATTGCCAGCCTCATCAAAGCTGCCGATAAACAGGCTGGTATCATCAACCACCGCCCAGGCGTCAATGGGGAAGGGGGCAATTCGGCGCTTGAAGTTTTGACCGTTATCATCTGACTTCCATATTGCCGAACTTCCGTTACTCCTGCCAGCGATGAACACTACCTGGTTATCACTATCATATTGCGGGGAAAGTGCGACTCGGTCAATCTGCTCTACATCGGACAGGGCGCTAGTATAGACCCTTTCCCAGCTTGTTCCACCATTGAGGCTGCGCCACAGGCTGTGCTCCCCGTCGGTATGCTCGGTGAGCATAAACAAAGTGTTATCCTGGCTATAGCTGGGGGACGGCGCCAGGTCAACAATGTCGCTGATTTTGGTATCAATTAAGCTGGTCTGGTTCCAGGTAACCCCGCCATCCCTGCTTATTGAGAAGGCGCTCTCGGTGCCACTGGTGGCGGCGTATGCTATACTGCTATCAGCAAAATCAGCCGCCATAACCACATAGGTTAAGCCATCACCAGATGGAGCTTTTTTGCTCCAATACCAACTCTCTCCATCGTCGGTGCTATACCATACCTTGCCCGCCGTTCCACCAGCCAGTAGCCGGGTATCGCCAATCTCACCAACCAGGTCAAGGCTGATGATATCAGCATCCACACCAAGGTCATAAGCATCCTTTTCGGTCACTCGGTAGACATCACCGTTGCCGGCAACTGCGACACCGACAAAAAACTCATAAATTTGGTCAAAGTCAGATGGGAAACAAATCCTAGAGGCAGCACTAACGGCAAAACTGCTGGCATTATTCTCAACCAGCTCAACGGGGTGAGACCAGTCGCCAAGGACACCATAATTGTTGATAATGTAGGTGTGAGTTTCGTCAGTAACTAAAGCCATTACTCGGGAATCTTGGGCGAAGTCTGGTGAGCCGGCTATAGAGTAGAGGTCGTAGTTGCCCACCTTTACGTCAGCCCACCTAGCCCCAAAATCTGCTTCCGCTATGCAATAGACACCGCCAAAGTTATCCTTATCTTTGTCAGCAGTGCCTATGAATACAAAGGGGTCATCATTGCCATTATAGCCGACATCAAGGCAGGCGACTGATTCACTGGCATCAAGAGCGGGAAAAGTGCCATAGCCTACTTTATCAAAGCTATCGCCACCATCGTCAGACTTATAAACATGCCTGCCATCGGTCAGGTAGATAGTCTCGGCATCAATCCTGGAGCAGGCAATATCAGCTATGGCACCCCCATCGTAGTCGGTCTGTTCCCAGGTGCACCCCCCGTCTGTGGACTTCATCAGGTGATGTGTTGTGCCATCAAACTTGTAAGCATATAAGGTGCCGTCAATAGCCATGGTCAGTTGCTGGACATCTGAGCCTAAAGCCAGCACCCAATCCCCCGCCTTGCCATCAGTGGGGCTCTTGACCTCAGACCATTCCACTAGAGCGGGGTTGGCGAAAGTCGTGGTTGAGTCCATCAGCCCCAGTAGCAGGAGCAGCCCCAGAGCAAATTTTACCTTTGCCATTTGGCAAATTCTACCCTATGGCAAATTCTACCCTTGCTCTAGGTGGAAGTCAATACTGTGATATTTAATCTACCTCACCCCCCTCAGAGGAAATTCTAAATCCCAAATGTTTAGGATTTAGAAATTAGAATTTAGTATTTCCCTTTAGGGCATTAGTGCTTTGTATTTAGGATTTTATCATGGGCGTAGCCCCTCCAACCTTCCCCCTCCCTTATCAAGGGAGGGGGATAAAGCGGGTTCCCTGAAAAATCAAGGATTTTTTAGGGTGCATAAAGGGGGTGGGTTACCTAATAAAAACCTGAAGGGTGAGGGGTTGGTAAGCAATCTCTAAAAAAAGAGGAGCCCCCGCTCTGCGGGGGGCTCCGAGGTATCCGGCTAGGGTATTATCCTTCAAGCTAGAATCTAGGTTTTATACGGGGAGCAGGTTTTCGATGGCTACCTTACTTAGCTCTTGAGTGCTCATCCGGGTGCTGGCATCTAGAATTTCGATGCCCACAATGTGACCGCTGGCATCTAAATCTACTGTGACCCCTTCCTCAATATCTAGGTTATCTTCTACCACTACTTCACGCAATTGTATATATAACGCATCAGCTTCACGGTCATACTCTATCTTCATCAGTTCCCGCTTAACCTCCTTTTCATCACAGCGGTAATAATTACCAGCCGTTTACTTTCCCTGCGATAGGTAACCCTTAAAAATCTATCGCCGAACTTTCGCCAAGCATTAATCTTTCCCAGACTCCCTGTTTTTGCTTGCTCTGAATTTGCTAAACAGAGTTTTACATCTGCCTCAGATATGCCATGCCAGCGCATCCTATTTCTGGCATGTCTGGTAAAATATATAGGTATATCTAGAGGCATTATAAGTTAATGTTAGTTTATTCTCTTTAGTACATAAAACTATATAGCAGATAAGGGTATATAGTCAAATTTTGGTGACGTTGGTAAGCAATCTCTAAAAAGGGGGAGCCCCCCTTCAGGTGAAGGGGGGCTCCGAGGTATCCGGTCGAGGTGTTACCCCTTTAGTCCAAACCGGGCTTTAATCAGGGCACTCGCCTGGTCATGACTATCAGGACAATCACCGCAATCACCAGAACTGCACCAATAACGACTATCGCCCATATCCAGGCTGGGGTTATTGGTGCTGGCAGTGGTGGTATCTCCACCGGTGGAGGTGGCTCAACTATTTCTGCCGGTCTCTCCATAGTGGTGAACACACCGGTTGCCCAGTTGCTCGTGCCAGTCGCACTAACTGCTCTCACCTTCCAGAAGTAGGTAGTGAAGTAAGTGAGGTCTGTCTCATACTGATAGACAGTGGTAGTTAGCGACTTGGTGAAGGCATCGGTGAAAGCATCGTTGTCAGCCAGCTCGAACTCATAGCCAGTAGCCCAGTCAGCCGTATTCCAGGCGAAGGTCGGTGCCAGGGGAACATCGGTTGCACCCATCCATGGATACTCGTTGACCGGTCCACTGAATGGGTTCCACTGAGCCGCACCCATTGCCGTGGTAGTTGACCATACCACTGACCACTTGCTGACTAATGGCTCGCTTTCGGCTACTCTCACCTTCCACCAGTATTCAGTGCCGGATTCTATGCCATCACCCTCAGTCAGAACCAATACCGGCTCGTCACCGCCAATAGCGCCTTTAAACACCTTATAGGCAGTCTTGAAGTCCTCGTCGGCGTAGCACCTTACCTCATAGTCGTCGGCATCATCTAGCCCTTCCCATTCAAGGGTTAGCTTGTTTGTTCTGTCTACGCCTACGCCATCAGCCGGCGACTCCAGCTCTACTGGTCCAACCAGCGCATCCTCATAGGTCCACAGCACGTTGTCAAGCCCAGCCTCCTCGTCCTCATCATAGCCCATGTCAAGAGCATACAGGACATTGCTGCCGCTGGTTGTCTGCAGCCACCATAGCATGGAGTAGTCATTAAGCTCAAAGTCTACCTGCTCAAACAGCGGCTCATCTGCCGTTGGGTCGACCGAGCGCCACATACCAGCGCCCTCTTCAGCATCTGAGACATAGAGACAGCCATCAGCGGTGGCTATGCCCGAAGCGATGCCTATATTAAAAGCATTGCCATCAGCATCGAAGACAATCTCCTCCCAGTCATCGGACTCACCGACCTCAAAGCGGTATATGTCATCGTTACAGGCAGCGTAGATAAAGCTGTTGTCGTCATACTCGGTGTCAAAGGCGACAAGGGCAAAAAACTCAGCATCAAGGGGGTCGCCTACCATCTCCCACTCATCACCCAGGTCCTCGGAGATGGCTACCTCACCCTCATCGCTACCACAAAGGACGTTGTCGCCAAAGACGGCGAAGTGCCAGATTTCGCCTTCAATATCGGCGTCCACGTCCTCCCACACCCGGGCACCATGGCGGTCAGTCTTCCACACTACTCCATCGCCAGCATCAACGCCACCGGCGAGGATGGTCTCAGCGTCTATTACCACCCAGTTGTATAGGTCACCAGGCTGGCAGCGCAGGTCATCCCAGCTCTGTCCCTCGTCGTCTGAGTAGTATATCATTATGTCTTCGGAGTCCCAGAACTCCCAGTTAGTGAAGAATACCGTCTCGTCGGCGCCTATCTCGGGTGACACACTCACCATACGTATGGGCGTGCCCAACACACGCTCTTCAGCCACCCTCTCCCAGTATTCGCCGTCATACCGCCACAGGCTATCGCGACCATGGTGCTTGCTCGCCAGGAACAGCTTGCCGCTGTCCTCATAATCCGGGTAGAAGGAGACATTCCGTATCCTGTCGCCCATATCGGTGTTAATCAGTGAAATCTGGTTGAACAGGTCCCCACCGTCAATGGTGTAGGATACGCCGCATTGCCTGCCCGAGGTTGCCGCCCATGCCTCCCCCGAGTCGGCGAAGTCCTCAGCCATCAGCACATAGGTCCATTTGTAGCCAGACGGACGCTTGCCCGCCGCATCCCAGCTTTCGCCGTCATCGGTGCTGTATAGTACCGTAGCCTCATAATAATAGTCGTCACCGTCGTCACTCGCTGTACCAGCCAGCAGCAGGGTAGCGCCAACATCGCCCGTGATTTCCAGGCTGATGAAATCGGCGTAAACATCATCATCATCGTCGGCAAGGCAGTAGGCAGCCGTCTCATCGGTTACCCGGTAAATGCTGCCTTCACCATCATCATCACCACCGCCGTCGACAGCGACAAACAGCTCGTCGTGGTCAAAGTCGTCGGGGAAGCAGATATTGGAGCCCCACTCAATCTCAAGGTCGCCATCGCCGTATTCCTCGAGGTCCTCGCCAAACTGCTCCCATACCCCCGAAGTGCCGCTGTTGACCACAATCCGGGTAGGACCGTCGTCATAAACATAGCACACCAGGGCGTAAACCTTGCGGCTGTCGTCAAAGTCAGGGGCGGCGTTTACGGCGAAGGCATCATAGTCATCACTGCCCTCATACGCCCATAACCCCATGTCAATCCACCCTGACAAATACGACTCCAGATTTATGTAGTAAACACCGCCGCCCCCGCCCCAGTTGCTGGTGCTGACGAAGACATGGGGGTCGTCACCGAAGTAGCTCACATCGAGCGAGGTAATACAATCCCCATTACGAACATCATCGAGGGAATCAGGCGCCATTGCCTCAAAGCTGTCGCCGCCATCCTCTGACCAGTAAGCATAACCAGGCCACCACGGAAATCCAGTGGCTACATAGACGATGTCGGCATCCTCGCTGTCGCAGACGATATCAACTACGAACCCCGGGTCACCGCCGAACAGCTCATCAGCGAAGTCGGTCGTTGACCAGGTGCGCCCGCCATCATCCGACTTGAAGATGTTGCTATCAATGTCGTCGTCCCCAAAATCAGCGCCCTCTACATAGGCATAGGCATACAGGTCTCCGTTAATCGCCCTGGCCATTGGTCCCACATACTCTATGTCTGGGCTATAGAACCAGTCGCCGTCAGACCCCTCATCGGGATAGTCAAACTTTGACCACTCGTTCTCATCGGGGTCAGCCGCCACCGGAGCCGCAGTGAAGGCAAACAGGCTCAGCACCATCACCAGGGTCAGCGCCACACCCATTATCTTATAGATTTTCTTTTTCATTGACCTTTAATTTATCCTCCTTAATCCTTCTGTCTCCATAAACAAAGATATATATCTATCTCCCCTTTGTGGAGACAAGATTGTTTTTAGTTTCCGTGGCTTTTATTTCTCTCTCCCCTCGGGCTTACTAGCCTCTGGGCTCTTGCCAAAAGCATCACCTCCTTCACGGTAAACTTAGCTTCAATAGCTACGCTAAACACTATATATCATAACTTCGCCGTTTGTCAACCCCTCTATCTGGGCTGACCTTAGACAGAGCAGGTTTTCTACTATGGCTCCTCGCAGATGATCAACAACGGCCAGTTCGCCCACAGCTCGCCATCAACAACCTTTCCGTCATCTATCTCGGCATCAACCCAGGCTCTTACCGAGACCACATCATCGCAATAATCATCCAGAAGATCGTCAAGCTGGTCTTCATCAGGCATGTCAACTATCCTTATGTCCGGAATAAAGAATGCGCCACAGTCATTAGTCTTGACTTCATCAACCCAGACGCAGTTCTCGTCACAGATAGTTATCGTCACCTCCTCATCTGGCGGGAAGCAAGAACCCAAAATAAACAGAGGCTGCTCAATGTAGGCACTGCAAGTAGGGTAGAACCCCATATAGTACCCGTCAAACTCCTCCTCCCAATACATGCAAACAACTACCTGGGCTACCGGTCCTAGGTCACCGTCTTCACCATCTTCACCGGGAAATCCTCTCGGTCCCATTGGTCCCGGTTCCCCCTCTGAGCCTGGTGGTCCCTGCTTTCCCGGCGCTCCCGCCGGTCCCTGCGGTCCCATTGGTCCCGGTGCTCCTGATGGTCCTGGTGGTCCGGCACAAGCCGTCAGCGGCACCACAATTAATGCTATTATTATCAAAAAGGCAATTATCTTGCCTGCTTTCTTCATTTCGCCTCCTTAACACTTTTCAAGATACCGGTTGCTCTTATCTGCTCCTTTTTTCCCTTTATATCACCCCCTTCTTTCCGATTTTTGCTCAGTCCCTTCAAACTCGCAACACCTTGTATTTTATCATACCCTGTCAACTCTTCTAGCTACGCTAAACACTATAACACTATTTAGCCATTTGTCAACCCCTATCTGGCTGACACAAGCTCCTCTGCTTTGGCTAGACCTTCTAGTCGCCGATACCTATTACGCAAAAGGTGACCCCACTCACATCCCCAGTAGCCGCTGCCGTAAATGCAACAGAATTGACGACTGTATACTGGGTAGGCTCCCAAGTCGCATCGTTGTCAGCATCGGCATAAAAAGTGGCAGTAGTAGTCGTAAGCTTGTAGACCTTGATGGTTACATCATTCCCGCTGATGCCGGTTACAGCAGCAATAAAGTCTTCGCTCTGAGATACCACTGCATAGTCCACCGTGGTGAGGTTCGTCAGCTCCACGGTAAATTCGCCGGCCGTTAGTGTTGGACCAGTTTCCGAAACAGCATCACTCCTGATTCCCATCGCCAGCTTGGCTCTGGTGACGGCCTCAGCGGCTATCTCGTCCGTGCCTACGGCGGCGGTGGCTATCTCATCCACCCCCACGGCATCGGTATCTATGTCGGCAGCGACAAAGGGATAGCTTGCCAGCTTGCTCATAGTGATATCCGCCGTCCCGCTGATGTCCTCATCTATTATCGCGCCATTCCCAATCTCCTGTGAGCCCACGGCATTGAAAGCTATATCCTCCCTAAGGATTGTTCTGTCGTCGATTTCATCCGTGGTCACGGCATCGGTGGCTATATCGTTGGCTAGGATGGTGTCAAGCGCAATCTTAGCTGAGGTCACGGCATTATCGGCGAGCTGTGTTGTGCCAACACTGCCACCATAAATGTCACCACCATCAATCTTTGTCAGGTCGCTAGCATGACGCCAGTCGCTCAAATGGATTGTTGCGCTTATCAGGACCTTGGTGGGGTCAATGTCAGCCGTCGCGCTGATGTCGGCATTGACTATTGTCCCATCGTCTATCTTAGCCGAAGTCACCGCGTCATCGGCTAACTTGGCTGTGGTCACCGCACCATCTCGGATTTTAGCCGTGGTCACTGACTTACTGGCTATCTTAGCTGAGGTCACCGCCCTATCGGGGAGAGACCAGTCACCCTCTGAGCCCGGTGGTCCCTGCTTTCCCGGCGGTCCTGCCGGTCCCTGCGCTCCCATTGGTCCCGGTGCCCCTGATGCTCCTGGCACTCCCTCGCAAGCCGCCAGCGGCACCACAATTAGAGCTAAAATTACCAAAAAAGCGAGTATCTTACCAACTACCTTCATTTTACCTCTTACCTCCTTTAGCGGGTTTTTATTATACCCCAGCAATTAGTATTTCCTACTAATATATATAACACTACTTTGCCATTTGTCAACGCCTATGGGGATTTCTATATATATTATAACGAAACAACCCCCATTTGGTTAGGCGCTAAGTTGACACTCTGCTTTGTCTCCCTGCCTGAATAGAAAGTGGGGGATTGGGGGCTTTCGCCTCCAAAAAAACCTTTTTAGGGTGGGAGGGTGGGAAGAAAAACATTTTAGTCTCCCCGTTATCATTCATAATAGTTTATTGAACTCCTTGGAGGCTTCACTACTGGCTTTCTCGGCTTTTGCCACTGCTCTTTCATTGAGCACTTCAAGGCATCCCTCAATAGCATCTTTAATATTTTCTAGTGCCTGGTCTACCGTCTTTCCCTGGGAGACGCATCCAGGGAGGACAGGGCACTCGGCTATATACCAGCCATCTTCCCCGGTAGTGATAAAAACCTTAAACTTCATCTATTTGTCAACCCCTATGGGGATTTCTATCTACCTCACCCTTTTGAGTTTTGAAATTGTTTAGTATTTAGGAATTAGTATTTAGTATTTCCCCTTTCGGATTTCACCATGAGACTCTGCTTACGCTTTATCCCTGAACAGGGGGTTTGAGGGCTTCACCCCCTCAAAAAAACCTTTTTAGGGTGGGAGGGTGGGAAGAAAAAATTATGTCTCCTTGGTCAGCGTAGCCAGGAACTCGGCGTTGGACTTTGTCCTGCGCAGGCGGTCAAGCACTCGCTCCGTGGTCTCACTGAAGTTGGTGGCGTCGGAGGCAATCATGCCTACCATCCGCCTCAGCAGCCATACCTGCTTTACCGTCTCCTCACCCAACAAAAGCTCCTCCCGCCTGGTGCCACTGCGCTCGATATTCATTGCCGGGAAGATTCGGCGCTCAGCTAAACGGCGGTCAAGGTGAAGCTCCATATTCCCCGTTCCCTTGAACTCCTCATAGATGACCTCATCCATACGGCTGCCGGTATCAATGATGCAGGTGGCGATGATGGTCAGGCTTCCACCCTCATCCATGTTGCGGGCAGCGCCAAAGAAGCGCTTGGATGGATGAAGGGCAGCCGGGTCAATACCACCCGATAGGGTGCGGCCGCTGGGGGGCATAACCAGGTTATAGGAGCGGGTGAGGCGGGTAATGCCATCAAGGAGAATGACCACATCCTTGCCGCTTTCCACCATTCGCTTGGCTCTCTCCAGCGCCAGCTCGGCGACACGGGTGTGATTCTCCACCGGCTCATCAAAGGTGGCAGCTATCACCTCCCCCTTGACCGAGCGCCTAATATCGGTAACCTCCTCCGGTCGCTCGCCAATGAGGCATACCATCAGGTGAATATCGTTATAGTTAGTGGTGATGGCATTGGCTATAGATTTCAAGAGCACCGTCTTACCCGCTTTGGGTGGCGATACAATCAAGCCTCGCTGCCCTCGTCCAATGGGGGCAATGAGGTTCATAAGCCGGGTGGACAGGTCGTTGGCTGAAGTCTCCAGGTTGATTAATTTATCGGGGAAGGTGGGAGTGAGTGAGCCGAAGGAGGGGCGGCTCTTGGCTAGCTCGGGGTTCATCCCGTTAATCGCCTCTACCCTCACCAGACCGTAGTATCTCTCGGCATTTTTGGGTGGTCTGCCCTGACCAGCAACCATATCACCGGTGCGCAGACCAAAGCGCCGGATTTGAGACTGGGAGACATAGACATCAGCCGAGCTGGGCAGCAGGCTGTTTTGCCTTAAGAATCCGTAGCCCTCTCCGATAATCTCAAGAATGCCGCTACAGAAGATGTAGCCCTGTTGCTCGGCATACGCCTGGAGCAGGCGCATCACCAGCTCTTGCTTCTTGAGGTTAGTATAGCTGGAGACGCCCATCCCCTTGGCTAGCTCAATCAGCTCCTCTCTGCTTTTGTTTTCTAATTCGCCTATGTTCATAGTAACCTCCCCCGTGGTAACCACTTAACATAACTCGAAGAACAATTCTCAAAGCTAATCAGATACGAATTGTTCCCCTATTTTTTAATTATTACTATTTTCTATTTTCGTGAGACCCCTTGCCAGTCGCTGAGGAAGCGAGCGACACCGACATCAGTAAGCGGATGGTGGAGCATCTGCATCAGAACCTTATAGGGAACGGTGGCAATGTGAGCCCCTGCCTTGGCCGCAGTCACACAGTGCTGGGGATGACGAATACTGGCGGCAATCACCTGGGTGGTTAGCTGGTAATGAGCAAAGACATCAACAATATCCTTGACTACCTCCATGCCGTTGTGACCGGCATCATCCAGCCTGCCGACAAAGGGGCTGACATAGGTGGCGCCAGCCAGGGTACCGAGGAGGGCTTGATTTAATGAGAAGCACAGGGTAAAGTTTACCTTTATATTCTCCTTTGCCAGGGCTGATGTTACCTCCAGACCCTCGGTGGTAGCTGGGATTTTAATCACGATATTAGGTGCCCAGGAGGAGATGAGTTGTGCCTGCTCAATCATGGGCTCAACTCCTTCAACCAGCACCTCAACCGAGATAGGTCCGGGGATAATAGAGCAGATTTCTTTGATGATAGCCTCATAGTCAGCAGTTCCCTCCCTGGACACCAGGCTGGGGTTGGTGGTAACCCCACTGATGATGCCCAGTTTGGCGGCTTGCCTGATTTGGTCAATATTGGCTGTATCCAGAAAGATTCGCATTCTGACCTCTAAAACTGGGATGAAAGGGGCAGTGGCGGTTGAGCCCCCTCCCGTAATACATCCTTAGCTATAGCAATAAAATCGCGGAACAGCGGATGGGGACGACCGGGGCGGGAGCCAAATTCAGGGTGGAACTGGCAGCTCACCATCCACGGGTGGTTGGCTAGCTCGC
>SOJS01000001.1 GCA_004376435.1 Dehalococcoidia bacterium | reverse complement strand
TTTATCAAGGGAAGTTTGAAGGGGCTTCGCCCCTTCACAATCATACTTCCCCCTCTCCTTCAAAGGAGAGGGGGATAAAGGGGATGAGGTAGAAAATAATGACAAAACTAATCTGCTTTGACCTTGAAGGTCCGCTCTCCCCACAGGATAATGCCTACGAGCTGATGAAGCTCTTCCCCGACGGGGGCAAGATTTTTGAGGTTATCAGCCGCTATGATGACCTGCTGACCCTGGCAGAAAGGGAGGACTATGAGCCTGGGGATACCCTGGCGCTCATCGTGCCCTTCCTCATCAGGCACAACATCACCGAAGCCGATATCAGCCGCCTGGCTGGCAAAGCCAGCCTCACCGGGGGTGCCGAAAGGCTTATCTTCTGGCTGCAGGGTAATGGCTGGCGGGTATTCTGTATTACCACCACCTATGAGCAATACGCCACCCATCTTTCCCAGCGACTGGGCATCTATACCCATAATGTCGCCGCCACCCCCTTCCCGCTGGACAGGCTTCGCCAAACTTTATGTAAAGAAGATTTCCAAATAGTGCAACAGGCAGAGAGAGATATCCTAACCCTGACGCCAACTGATGATGAGCAGATTAAAAAAAGGCTGGATAATTTCTTCTGGGAAACTCTACCCGCCACCAAGCTCGGTGGTGCCATAAAGGAAGTAAAGCCGGTTGGCGGACGGCGCAAGGTAGCCGCCTTAAATAGGTTTGCCGAAAAATACACTCAGCCGCTATCGCAGTGGGTGGCCGTCGGCGACAGCATTACCGATTTCAGGATGCTCCAGGCAGTAGACGAAGCCGGCGGGCTGGCAATCGCCTTTAACGGCAACAAGTATGCCCTGCCCTACGCCACCATGAGCCTGGCATCAGCAGATATCAGCCACCTGACCGAGGTGCTGGCAGCATGGCAGAAGGGTCACCGCCACCAGACAGAGAAAATAGTTAAACAAAAAGAGAAAGGCGGTGGGGAGAGGGGCTATTTTCACTGGCTATCGGGCAGAAAAGATATAGACGAGGTCATTGAGATTCACCAGAAAATGAGGCGATTAGTCAGAGAGGAAGCTGGCAAGCTGGGGTAACGATGTTGCGTTAATTGGTAATTGAAGTAAGGCCAACTAGGAGAAATTCTTTTGTAAAGGAGTGTTATGGAACTGGGCAGAGAGATAATTAGAGAATATGTCAAATGTCTGAACGATAAACCCACTGCTTATCCTTACAAACAAGGGCTGAATGATATGAACAAAATAGATTTGAAGGATATAACTGAGGAAGATGTTGCGACGTACATAAAGTGTTTCTTGTATGATTTCGGATGGATGCAGCGTGTTCTTGAACGATCAGAGTATAGAGGTTGGGAAGAAAACTTGGCAAAACAAATCCAAGCCAACCATGAGAGACTCGATTATTTCAAAACAAAAAATCTAGAAGACGTCAACCTGCGTGAGTTTGAGTCAGATATTAAATGCTGCTATGAGTCTTTTCAGGATGCAGTCGGGCCTATCGCGGCAGCCAAGACACTGCACTTCATTTGCCCAAATTTCTTTCCTCTTTGGGATAGAAAAATTGCCAAGGCTGCTGGGAGAGAACGCAACCAAAGAATTTCAGGAAACGGAAAGGTCAAAGGATTATCCGCAAAAGATTATTACATGTTCGTACAGCAAGTCCAAGCTTTCATTCAGAAGAGAGATATTATCTCCGAGTTAGCGAACCAGTATGGAAAAGGTAAAGTCAAAATTGCGGATGAATGTTTGTGGTCAGCAACTCAGCGACCGCTATATTTGTTCTTTTGAAGGAGAATGTGTGTTAGGTATGTTAGCTCCGTTTGGGGAAAGATGGCACAGGAGTTTGAATAGGAAGTCTGAGAGGGGCTTCGCCCCTCTTAAGAAACCACCTCCCCCTTCCCCTTGCTAAGGGGAAGGGGAATAAAGGGGGATGGGGTTCAATTGAATAACATTGAAATAATCGGGCTGGGGGCACTGAATATAGACCATATCTACAAGGTGGAGCGCCTCCTTGATGACGGCGAGGCGGTGGTAGAGGCGGCGATATCATCTCCCGGCGGCTCGGCAGCCAATACCATTTACGGTCTTGCCAAGCTGGGGGTAAGAGGCGGCTTTGTTGGCGCTGTTGGCGATGATGATGAGGGCAAAACAATGCTCCAGGATTTTCAGAAAGTCGGCGTCAATACCAGCCAGATAAAGATAAAGAAGAGGGCAAAAACGGGCTCGGTGCTTTGTCTCAGCGACCATCAGGGCAGGCGCTCCCTCTATGTCCTAGCCGGTGCTAACAGCCAACTGACTATAAATGACCTGGATATGAGCTATATAAACCAGGCAAAAATGCTTCACCTCTCTTCCTTTGCTGATGAGCGGCAGTTTAGGGTATTGCTGGAGGTGATAGATAGGCTGGATTCTTCGGTCAAGGTCAGCTTTTCCCCGGGAGAACTATATGCCGCTAAAGGTCTTGGTGTCCTAGCCCCGATACTAAAAAGGACCTATGTTCTTTTCCTCAACCAGAATGAGCTAAAGCAACTAACCAGAAAAGACCTCAGGACCGGCGCTGAAAGCTGCCTTGAGCAAGGCTGTCAGATTGTTGCCGTCACCCTAGGCAGGGGGGAAAGGTTAAAACTAGGCCAGGGGATTAGCCGGAAAGTTACCGCCACCAGCTACACAAGCGACGCCCAAGGTGAATATGTTACTGAAGCTAATGGCGGCAAAATAGTTGATGAGGTAGATACCACCGGTGCCGGCGATGCCTTCGCCAGCGGCTTCCTCTACGGTCTGCTTAAAGAGAGGAAAATTAAGGAATGCGCCCTCCTCGGTGATACTACCGCCCGCCTTTGTATCGGCAGGACAGGAGCCAGAGATGGTCTGCCTAATGCCACCGAGCTGGCGCAACGCTACCAGCAGCTATAGCTATTTCTTCTCCGCCTTGGGTGACTCTGCCGTGGGTTTACCCAGAACCTCATCCACAATCCCGTACTCCACCGCCTGCGGAGGGTTAAGGTAGAAGTCACGGTCAGTGTCGTGAGTTATCTTCTCCGTTGTCTGGCCAGTGTGCTTCACCAGAATCTTGCGCAGCACTTCCTGAACCCGCATAATCTCACGGGCAGCAATCTCAATATCGGTGGCATAGCCCTGGGCACCGCCAACCGCCTGGTGCAGGTGGATGGTGGCGTTGGGCAGGGCATAGCGCTTGCCCTTGGCGCCGGAACAGAGGAGTATCGTCCCCATACTGGCTGCCAGCCCAACACAGATAGTAGACACATCAGGGCGTATCAGCTGCATGGTATCATAAATGGCAAGACCGGCGCTGATGATACCGCCGGGACAGTGAATATAGAGGCTTATATCTTTGTCCGGGTCTTCTCGCTCCAGATAGAGAAGCTGGG
>SOJS01000005.1 GCA_004376435.1 Dehalococcoidia bacterium | reverse complement strand
GGACACCTTCAAGGATGAGGCTGAGGAGAGCCTGCGGGTGGCTCAGGCGCTGGGAGATAGACTTGACAGTGTGCGCCTTGATACCCCCGGCGAACGGGGTCGGGTGACCCCCGACCTGGTCAAGGAGGTAAGAGCCAGGTTGGATCTGGCTGGTTTTAAGCGTGTCAAGATTTTCGTCAGCGGCGGCATTAGCCTGGAGCGGATTAAGGAGTTTGTTGGTGAGGCGGCGCCGGTGGACGGCTTTGGCGTCGGCAGCTACATCACCGGGGCTAAACCGATTGACTTTACCGCCGACCTGCATGAGGTGGCGAGCAAGCCAATTGCCAAACGGGGGCGAATCCCCGGTATTACCCCCAACCCCAGACTGAAGAGGATAATGTAGGGCTGATAATTACCAGATAAAGGAGGATTTTTATGCTGGAACAGATGATTGACTTCTTCATCTCCTGGTTCACCAATCCCAGTATAGTGGGGATTGGTCTGGCTCTAGCCTTTGGCGCCATCTGGCTGGTCGGCTACTGGCCACCGCTGTTTAAGAGATACTGGCTGTGGGCAGTTCTGGTTAGCAGTGCCATTTTGAGCCTGACGGCGGTTACCTTTATTCAGATTCCACTCCAGGTCTGGGCTGGACAGGCACTGAACCACTTCTGGAGCCAGGAGGTTCTGCTGAAATGGCTTCTGCTTGCCAGCATACCTACGATACTACTAAGCGGGCTGGTTCAGGAAGGTTCCAAGCTGGTGCCGGTGGTTGTCTACTGGTGGCGCAGCGGCAAAACCGTTGACCCCAAACTGGGGCTAGCTATCGGGGCAGTCGCCGGAGCCGGCCTTGGTGTCTTTGAGGCGGTATGGGTACATAACATCGTTTTTGCCTCCGGCTGGAACTGGGAACTAGTGTCAAGCAGCGGGCTTATAGCTCTGGCTCCCTTCTGGGAGCGGTTCTTTGCCGTCGCCTTCCATATTGCCGTTTCGGCACTGGCTGGCTGGGGTCTGGCCCGGGGCTGGGGGTGGCAGTTTTATCTTCTGGCCTCTTTCCTGCACGCCTTACTGAACTACAGCGTTGTTCTGTTTCAAGCCGGGCTTTTTACCATTGTTTATATAGAAATCTATGTCGCCGTGGTAGCAGTTCTGGTAACTGCGGTTGTCCTCTGGCTTAGGTGGAGGTCGCCTGAACTAGATGAGTTAGAAATCTAGTCCGACTTGAACTCTAAACACAGGACCTGCCTCGTATTTTCGGTGACCTTTGCCCGCTCATCTATGCGCCAGCCGACAACCCACAGGATATGCTCCGGGGAGCAGACAATGGGTACTTGCCGGCGCCAGGGGTGAGGGATTTTGGCATCAATCATAAATTCCCCTAGCTTCTTGGGCTGGCTCATACCCAGCGGCTGAAAGCGGTCACCGGACTGGCGACAGCGCACTACTAATTCACTGCCAGCTTTATCCAGGTCAAGGTAGGCAGTAAGGAGATTATCTATCAACCTCACCCTTTAATTCCCCTCTTATAAAAGAAGAAGGGGAGAGGTTTTGTCCAACCTCTCCCCTTGATAAATGACTCAAGGTCATCCCCTTGCGGGAACTTTGGGCTTTAATAGCCTCTCCTTAGCCTCTCCTTAACCTCGTCTGGAATCCCTTCTGGTATAGGGAGTTCCTCAGGAACCTGGCCCAGCATGTTCTTCTCCTTTAACGCAGCTACAACTTGCTCGTGATTTGCAATGCAGACTTGCATGGTGCTTTCAATCGCCAGTTGGGCCTGCTCTTGCACTTGCTCATGCACTTCAGCCAAGACTGCCAAGTGATTAGCGGTTGCCTGGCCAACTAACTGGTAAACAGTAATATCTTTGCCCAACTCTTTGGCAATCTGGCAGATTTCCTCGCCCAGATTAGTGAGCCGGTTGAATTCCTGTAATGCTTCTTGCAGTCTCGTAGTTTCACGTTCTTCTGCTCTGACTCTAACCCTGTTAAGCTGCTGCTCCATAAGCATGAGGTTAATCTGGATGGCTCTTTCTGGATTTTCTCCAGCCAGGGCAATTACGGCATTTCCATATCCGGTCTGGGATGCCTCTATAGCTTGGGTAATGCCTCCTTGGGCCTCTTCAGGAACAGTTTCCATTAACCCCTCTAAAACACCGAGGTGCTTTAAGGTGGCTTCAGCCACTAATTCCGATGTGTCGGCTATGTCTAGCCCTTTGCCGCTGGCCTGCTCCAGCTTTCCTATAGCCATAGCCATGGCTTCATCATACCCGTTGACAGCTATGTTTATATTTTCGGGCTTCCCTTTTTCGACCAGACCTGTCATTTCCTCGACGCGGGTGCTGGCAAACGTCAGATACAGTTCCGCCTTGTCGACGTCATTAGTGGCTATCACCAGTCGAGCCTGCTCGGTGCCCAGTTTCACCGGATATAGGAAATCACCCGGCAGGCTGCCCTGTGAGGCGTAAGCGGTGCCCCCACCCGCGGCAGAGACGGCTAATACGATTGCAATAATAATGGCTACCATGTTAAACCTCCTTTTGTATGTTATTGGCTTTACCTGACCTGTATAACGAAACCATGGCCATTTTGTTACACCCCTCATAGCATGAATCTGCTCCATGAGCTGAACCCGCGCCCTCACCTTAAAGGCGGGAGAAGGTTTGACATCGGGTGGCTCTCGGATTTCAAGGGCGAGCCTCAGCAATGGCTCTAGCTGCTTGCTTATAGAAGGGTGTTTGGCAAGGCAGTCCTCAACGCTTGACCTGCCCGCCTTGACATCCTCAATACACTGGACAAGTATGTCTTCAAACTTCTTCAACATTAACCCTTCTCCTTTTCCAGGATATGTCGCAGTTTCACCAGTGCCCGATGCAGTGTGACCCTGATAGCTCCCTCACTCTTCCCCAAGAGGGAGGCGACCTCTGGATTCCGAAAACCCTCGACGAAGCGCAGCATGACTACTTGTTGCTGGTCACTGGGCAACTGCAAGATAGCCCTCCGTAGCTGTTGCTGCTGAAAGCGGGCTTCGGCTACTCGCTCTGGGCTAGGTGTCGAATTATCAACCACCAACTCGACATCAAGATAAGCCTTATCTTTCCTGGTGCGGTAAAAATCTACCACTAGATTGTGGCTGATAGTCATAAGCCAGGCGAGAAAAGGACTGGCCGTTTTCTTATACCTGCCAATGGCTTGCCAGGCTTTCAGAAAGACCTGCTGGGTCAAGTCCTCAGCATCGGCAACATTGCCTACACGGTAATAAACGTGCCTGTAGACCCGGTCAGCATACATGTCATATAGTTTCCCGAAGGCATCGGCATCGCGACTGATAGCCCTCTGAACTAGTAGGACTTCGTCAGCTTCTGTTTTGGCATGCTTATCTTCGTGCACTGCCCTCCATCTCTATAAACGAATAAATAACGAAAATGTTACAGCCCCTCTTCTTGAACCGGCTCAGTGGTCTAGCCCCGCTTAAATTTCAGGCATAGAATTTGCTTGGTATTATCGGTAACCTTTACCCGTTCATCTATGCGCCAGCCGACTACCCACAGGATGTGCTGCGGTGAGCAGACAATGGGGACTTGCCGGCGCCAGGAGTGAGGGATTTTGGCATCAATCATAAATTCCCCTAGCTTCTTGGGCTGGCTCATACCCAGCGGCTGAAAGCGGTCACCGGACTGGCGACAGCGCACTACTAATTCACTGCCAGCTTTATCCAGGTCAAGGTAGGCAGTAAGGAGATTATCTATCAACCTCACCCCCTCGGTCCCCCTCTCCTTCAAAGGAGAGGGGGAAGAATAGTTGATGAAGGGACTTCGCCCCTTCATGCTTCCCGTGTCAAGGGGAGTCATGGTTTCCGAAGGGGCGTTAGCCCCTTCACGCTTCCCCTTTTCTGCCATTTGCCCCCGGTTAATAATAGTAGCCGTTATACGCCAGCCGGGGAGCAGGGTCTCACCTGGTATCTTTAGCTTAAGCTCACCCTCCAGAGGAGGGAGGGGGGATAGAGCCGCCGCATCTGGGGCTAGCAGATATCTATCATATTCTACAGAAAAGACCAACCCCATGGGCAGGGTGATTTTCTTGCCGGCCGGCTTATTTAAGATAGACATTATCTCCTCAATGTGGCGCGTCTCAATATCTTTTAGATTGCCCAGTAACCTCTCTATGCCTGCCCGAAGCAGGTTACGCTTCAGGGCAGGCGGTAATTTGAGAAACCGCTCCTTATCCAGGATGACTGCCCTTCCCTGCTGCTGGGCAACTTCCCCCCACAACCGGGCAACCTCCCCATCCAGATAGGCAAGGTCATCAGCCGTGATGCGGGCTGTCCGCAGCAAGGCTTCAGATATCCGTAAGTTATAGCCCTGCAGCAGGGGCAGGAGGTGGTGGCGGATTCTATTTCTCAAGGGGGAGAGCGACAAGTTAGAGACATCAAGGCAGGGAGCAAGCTGGTGACTATGGCAGTAGTCAACCGTCTCCTGCCGGCTGACTTCAAGTAATGGTCTGACTATAGTAAGGCTATTTTGCTCTGACCGCCACACCGTGCTTGGCTTAAGACCACCTAGCCCCTTGGTTCCCGCTCCCCGGATGAGGTGCATCAGTATCGTCTCTACCTGGTCGTCAACAGTATGCCCCACGGCTACCCGGCCGGCGCCGATAGAGCTGGCTACCTGAGCCAGAAAGGTGTACCTTACCTCACGCGCCGCCTCCTCCAATGAGACATGGTGCTGTGCCTTAAATGCCCTGACATCGCGCCGCTCTACAGTTGCCGGGATATTCAGGCGCTGGGCTAGTTGGGAAACATAGTCAGCATCAGCCTCAGAGTCAGTGCCGCGCAACTGATGGTCAAGGTGGGCGACATGCAGCTTTACCCCCAGCTTATCCTTTAGGCTAACCAGAATATGGAGCAGGCAGACTGAATCGGGACCACCAGATACTGCCACCAGCAGTATCTGGTGACCTGATAGTAGCTGGTGGTCACCGATAAAGCGTAATACCTGCTCCGCGAGCGCTTGTTTGGCCAATTTTTCCTCTTTTAGCCTAGAATAAGTTTGGTGCGGTGTATGGAGTGGGGATAATGGCTAAAGCCGAGGGCGGTGGTAACCTGCTCCGGTCTTCCCGAGCCGCTGCTGTCACAGCGCAGTCTCATGCCGAGAGTGCAAGAGGGGTGACAGTACTGGTTAAGCCGCAAATCATCAATCAATTTCCGCAGGTCATAGTGCCTGGTGCCGGTATCCCGCTGGTGCTGCCAGGGCAGGCTCTCCAGTGAGAGCAGAGAGGTAAGAGCGGCGGCTACTTCCTCCTCCCCCTTCTCTGTCTCCACCCTAACTTCATATTCAGCGTAGCGGACCTGTGATTGCAGGGAGGGCTGGTTCAGGGCTATGGGATACACCTGCACTATTTCCATGCCCGGCGCCAGCTGCCGGTCCAGTGCCTTGGTGAAAAAATGGGGTGAAACCAGCTTGGGGCAGAAGATGTCCATTAGCTCGGCTTGGCTGGTTATCCCTATGGGCAGGGGTGCCGCCAGCGATATCTTGGGGTGGGGGCTAAAACCTTCTGAATAGGCAAGGGCTATCCCGGCCCGTTGGATGGCTCTTTGCCACAGGCGCATTATATCCAGATGGGAGATAAACTTTACCTCCTCCCCCCGGCAGAACTTAATCCGCAGTCTTTGCATGCCTTTCCTTAGTCAGCAGAATCTCCTCAATCTTCACGCCCCGCATTTTGGTTATTACCAGCTTCAAATCCCGGTATCTTAATTGTTCACCCTGTCTTGGTATGTGCCCGAGGAGATGGAGGATGAAACCAGCCACAGTCTCGTAGTCACCCGAGGGCAGCTCTAAGCCCATCTCCTCGTTGACTTCCTCAATGCGCATATTGCCGTCAATCTGGAAGGTGTAATCATTGATTATCTCAAAGTCCTTCTCCACCTCGGCTAGCTCATCCCCGACCTCACCGACAATCTCCTCAACCAGCCGGCTGAGGCTGACAATGCCGGCGGTGCCGCCGAACTCATCAACAACCACCGCCATGCGGTAGTTCTTATCCCGCATCTCGGCAAAGAGCTCGTTGATATGCTTGGTCTCAGGGGTAAAGTAGGCCGGCCTAATCAGCTCATCAATGGTGCTGTCATCGCTGATGGTGCCCTTCGCCTGAGCCATAAGCACATCCTTTACCGAAAGAATACCGACCACATTATCCATATTCTCCCGATAGACAGGAAAACGGGAGAGGGGAGACTGGGCATAGAGGGTAAGAAAGTCAGCCATTTTAGAGCCCTGCTCAATACAGACAACATCAGGGCGGGGCACCATAACCTCACGGACGGGGCGGTCGCCAAACTCAAAGACCTTGTGCAGCATCTCCGCCTGGTCTTCCTCCACTGTCCCCTCCTTGTGCCCGACTGATATCATGGTGCGGATTTCCTCCTCGCTCACCAGAGACCGGGGCACCGGCGCTCCCCCAGCCAGCTTGCTAAAACCCGAGGCTATCCAGCTCAGCACGAACACGAAGGGGGTAAACAGCCAGGATAATATCTCTATCGGACGAGCAAATATCAGGGACAGCCTTTCGGCATGCTGAGTGGCTATCGTCTTGGGGGTAGTTTCACAGAATATTAGGAGAAAGATTGTTAAACCTATGGTGGCAGTGAGGATACCCCACTGCTCCCCCAAAAGAGAGACAGCTAGGGTGGTAGCTAGAGCAGCGGCGGCAATGTTGACGAAGTTGTTGCCCAGAAGGATGGTTGATAGTAGTCTCTCCGGTCGGTTAACCATTCTGGCTACTCGTCCGGCACCGGTTACTTTGGTGTTAACCATGTGCTCTACCCTGAACCGCTGCAGGGAAATAAAGGCGGTTTCCGAGCTGGAAAAGAAGGCGGATAAAAAGAGGCAGACAATAAGCAACACTAGATAAAGTGTTTCAATGCCAGACATATATTATATTCACCCACACCCCGTGTTAGATAAGACCTCCTTAGGTTAACCTCCTGGCTTCATCATAGCACTGGCTAGCAGGTATGTCAAAGAGCCTCCGCCGGCTGGTTATGCTATAATCGGGATATATGAAAATCCTGGGTATTGAGACCTCCTGTGATGAAACAGCGGCGGCGGTGGTAGCCGACGGGGCTAGAATTCTGTCCAATAAGATTGCCTCCCAGGTGGAGATTCACGCCCGCTACGGAGGGATTGTCCCTGAAGTAGCCTCAAGGCAGCATATTCTGGCTATTATCCCGATAATAAAGCAGGCACTAGCTGAGGCTAATGTTTCCTGGGGGGATATTAATGGCATTGCCGCTACCATCGGCCCTGGTCTGGCTGGCTCGCTGCTGGTGGGGGTAAATGTGGCTAAGGCGATTGCCCTGGCTCGCAAACTGCCCATCACCGGGGTTAATCACCTTGAGGGGCACATCTATGCTAACTGGCTAAATGGTCGCCGTGTTCACTTCCCCCTGGTGTGCCTCATTGTTTCCGGGGGACACAGTGATTTGGTGCTGATGAAGGGGCACGGAGATTATGTAATGCTGGGGCGGACGCGGGATGATGCCGCCGGTGAAGCCTTTGACAAAGCCGCCCGCATACTGGGGCTGGGCTACCCTGGCGGTCCCGCCATTGAGCAGGCGGCTAAAAAGGGTAACGCTTCTGTTCCCCTCCCCCGTGCCTGGCTTAAGGGGAGCGGCGACTTCAGCTTCAGCGGTGTCAAGACGGCACTGCTAAGACTAGTGGAAGCAGAGAAAATTGCCCTCTCCGCCAGTCAGGGTAGTCAGCTACCGACAAGGGATGATGCCGCCGCCAGCTTTCAGGAGGCGGTGGTTGAAGTCCTGGTCACCAAGACCATTACCGCTGCCAAAGAGCGCCGGGTGAAGCAGATTTTGCTGGCTGGTGGGGTGGCATCAAACGGGCTTCTTCGGCGACGGCTTACTGAGAGCTCGCCCATCCCCACCCTTGTCCCCGAGCCAATATTATGCACTGATAATGCCGCCATGATTGCCGCCTGTGGCTACTACCGCTTCCAGGCAGGCAAGGTGGATAGCCTGGAGCTGGATGTAGTCCCCACTCTAAAAGCTGACTATGCCAGCGGGGAAAAGCCGAGTAAGGACTAATCAATGCACCATATTGGCGTCGATATAATAGAAATAGCCCGCATTGAAAAGGCGACCGCCCGCTGGGGAGAAAGGTTCCTGCGCCGCATATACACTGACTCCGAGCTCAAGCTATACCATCAAAAGCCGTCATCACTGGCGGCGCGCTTTGCCGGCAAGGAGGCGGTGATGAAGCTTCTGGGGAAGGGGGTTGGCTGGAGGGAGATTGAGATTCTCTCCCACCCCAGCGGCCAGCCCCGGCTCAACCTTCATAATAGAGCCCAGATTGAGGTAAAGGGGCTGGGGATAAAGGGAGTCGCCATCAGCCTGTCTCACTCCCGACAACATGCCATTGCCTTCGCCATCGGGGAGGGGAAATAAAGCTTGATTTAAGCTGCCGTTTACTCCATAATATGCGGCAGATGATGAACAGGCTCACCATTGGCAAGATAAGAGGGCTACAGCAGATTGCCAATCAAGATGGCATCCTTATTATGTGCGCTATGGACCACCGTGGCTCCTTACGGAAGATGATTGATGATGAGCAGCCGCAAAAGGTCAGCTATGAGGAAATGGTTGCCCGCAAGCTGGAGCTCTGCTCAAGCCTGGCTAAATACAGCAGTGCTGTCCTTCTTGACCCCATATTCGGCGCCGCCCAGTGCGTCTCTCATGGCGTCCTGCCCAAAGATACCGGACTTCTGGTCAGCATAGAAGCCACTGGCTACAGTGGCGACAGCGAACACCGCCTCACCAGCCTGCTGGAGGGGTGGGGTGTTGACAAGATAAGGCGAATGGGCGGTTCGGCGGTAAAGATTCTGCTCTACTATCGCCCTGACCTAAAACAGCTCGCCAGCCAGCAGCTAAAGACGGTTGAGAGGGTCGCCAGGGAATGTATCAAGCATGACATCCCCTTTCTGGTGGAGCCAAAAAGCTATCCCATAGGGGGTGAAGTTAATAATCCCCAGCAGTTTGCCATCAGAAAAGAAGAGCTGGTGATTGATACCGCCCGTGATATTACCGCCCTGCCCATAGATGTGCTCAAGGCTGAGTTTCCGGCTGACCTGGGCTACAGGAAGGATAAATCTGAGCTCATTAACCTCTGCCGTCAGCTGGATAGCTCTTCATGCGTTCCGTGGGTTATCTTAAGCGCCGGCGTTGACTTTGAGCTCTTTTCCCGGCAGGTAGAAATCGCCTGCCGGGGTGGCGCCTCTGGCTTCCTCGGTGGTCGGGCTATCTGGCAGGAGGCGGTTCGTATTGACAATAAAAAGGAGAGGATTAAATATCTGGAGACGGTGGCGGCAGATAGACTAAAAAGGCTGGCTGAGATAGCCAGCAAATACGCCGTGCCCTGGTATAAAAAACTGGGCATGTCCCGCCACCAGCTGGCCACCATATCCGAGACATGGTATCAGCAATACTAGCCATGAAAGGAAGACAATGATTGCCACCATAACCCTAAACCCCTCCCTGGATGAGCATATCGCCGTCAACGGTCTGATCGTTGAGGAAGCTAACCGCTGGTCAAAGCTGTATCGCTATGCCGCCGGCAAGGGGATAGATGTCTCACGGGCTATCCATGAAATGGGCGGGGAAACCATGGCTTACGGCTTTATCGGTGGTCCCAAGGGTAGAACGGTGGAGATACTGCTTGATGAAGAGGGGGTGCCTTACAGCTTCACCCCTATTAGGCAGGAAACGCGCACCAACTTTATTATCACTGATACCAAAACTTATAAGCAGACAAGGATTGATGCCCCCGGTCCGCCTATCTCAAAAAAAGCGCTGGAGAGATTCTACAGAAAGATAGAGCTTTCCCTGTCTAAACTAGACATTCTAGTAGCGGCCGGCAGCATACCACCCGGTATTCCCAAGGATATCTACTACGACCTAGTTCTGAAGGCTAGAACCTCCAAGGTAAGAGCCTTCGTTGACACCGGCAATGAGGGGCTAAAGGAGGCTATCAAGGCTAAGCCCTACCTTATCAAGCCCAATGTCCACGAGGCTGAGGGGCTGCTTGGGATTGAGCTTGATAGCGAAGAGGCAATTATCAGAGCAGCCCTTAGGCTGGTTAAGACGGGTATTAAGATAGTCGTCATCTCCAGAGGGAAGGATGGTATCATTGCCGCCACCGAGGAAAAGGTTTTCAAGGCAGTGCCGCCCCAACTAAAGGTAAAAAGTGCTGTTGGTGCCGGTGATTGCACCCTGGCCGGTTTAGCCTTAAAACTGGCTAAAAATGGGTCACTAATGGAAGCCTGCCGGCTGGGGGTAGCCATGGGTGCCGCCACGGTATTGACCCCCGGCACCGAGCTCTGCCACCGGGATGATGTGGAAAGGCTACTGCCCCAAATTAAGGTCTGGGAGATGACAGTCAAACAGTGGGCGAAAACACCCTTTACTGTCAGCAACAAGGTGTTGTCATAACCACCAATTTATAGGATTAGGTTTAATATCCCCCCTACTAGCAAGGCAGAGACAATCATTATTGCCGCCGCTTTAAGCATATTTACCGCTCCCAGCTCCCTGAGAAAAACAACAAAGGTAGCAATGCACGGGAAGAACATAGCCAAGACCACGCTGCCTACCACCAGTTGGTTAGCACTCAGTGCCAGAGGAGCTAGCATACCCAGAGCCACATCCTTACGCAGAAAGCCAATGACCAAAGCTGCTACTGCCTCCTTAGGTAGCCCCAGAAGGCCAGTCACCACCGGTGCTGTAAAATTAGCAATAGCCCCAAATACCCCTAAGATATAAAGTATATTGATTACCAGGACAGCGCCTAGAATTATGGGAACAGCCTCTACCAAAAAGCCATAGGTTCTCATCCACAGCTTTTTTAACACGGTGCGCCATGGTGGCAGACGATAGGGTGGTATCTCTATTAGCAGCTCGGGGCTAAATCCTTTAACAAAGCGGTTAAGTATAATTCCCAAAATAACCCAGACTATGAATAGTGTACCGTAGACAAGGGCGACATACTGTACCCCATGCTGACCAACCAAGCCAAAAATCATTGCCTGCAGGGCAGCACAGGGTACAGCAATTGAGATTAATGTAGCGGCGATGAACCGCTCCCTCTTGCTTTCTAGAATTCGGGTAGCTAAAATAGCCGGCACATTGCAGCCAAGCCCGAGCAGAGTAGGAATGATAGCATAGCCATGTAAACCGAGACGGTGCATAATAGTATCCATCAAAACTGCCAGTCTTGGCAAATAACCTATATCCTCAAGCAGGCCCAGCACCAAGTAGAAAGAAATAATGTAAGGCAGAACCATGGCAAAAGGGACATAGAGTCCGCTGGAAAGTAGCCCAAATGACTCAACAAAGTTCACTTCACCACCAGTGATTCTGCCAATCACAATATCGTGGACAAAACCAGTACCCCCCATGAGGTGGCTTAACTTTAGTAACACCGGTGCCCATAGGGTGTTAAATAGGGGGTCGAGCACATAGCCAATCAGGCTCTCGCCAATGAAACGGATCACCACAAAGGCGCTGGCTAGAACAGCTAAAGCTATAATGCCCCCGGTTAAAGGCTTTACACTGGCATCTGCCAGACGCTCAAGCCAGGTGTGATGACGATGGGCAACATGTTGAACTTGGTCTGTAATGTTACCGATTGTAGCCCAGCGCTCATCCCGACTACGGATAGGAGTGTCAGGCGATATAGCCTGGGGAATATTCTCCACCAGCTCTTTCATCCCCTCACCAGTTACAGCTACAGTGGGGATAACCGGCACCCCTAAAAACTGCCTCAGTTTGTCCAAATCAATATGTATTCCGCGATGCTTGGTATCATCCCAAATATTCAAGGCGACTACTACCGGGATACCTCTCTCCAGTAGCTGCAAGGTTAAATAAAGGTTCCTCTCCAAATTGGTGGCATCAACCACATTTATGACCAAATCTCCGGTATCAAGCATCCGCAGGGCTACTTCCTCGGCTTCACTAGTTGGTTCCAGGGTATAGGTACCGGGCACATCAACAACCTCGGCTGTCTCTTCTCCCAGCTTCATAAATCCGCGAGTGTAGCTTACTGTCGTCCCCGGATAATTGGAGGCAACCACATGGACTCCAGTTAGGCGGGAGAAGATGACACTCTTGCCCACATTGGGATTGCCCATCAATAATATCTTCATTTTATTAGCCTAATCTAGCTCAACTATTATCCTTTTAGCCATGCCGAAACCAATAGCCACCTGAGCTCTATCTACCTGAATGGTTACTGGTCCTCGCATAAGCATAGAACTAACCTTAGTTATTCTCTTACCTGGTCTAATGCCTAGAGCACTAAGACGATTAACCATGCCATATCCACCTTGAACTTGAAC